>JADHSN010000029.1 GCA_016776875.1 Gammaproteobacteria bacterium
CGCCTCGAACACCATATGATGTAAACCGGTGCCATCATCGGTATCGCCAATATACATACCCGGTCTTTTTCTGACCGCTTCAAGCCCTTTAAGAACTTTAATACTGCTTTCGTCATAAACAGGGGAATTCGACATATCTTGCTCCAAAATTACCCTTAAATTATAACATTTTCTGGGGTTTTATTCGCCAAACGAGGGGTTTAACAGTGTTTCACGTCAAACCCGTTATTGAATGTTTCACGTGAAACATTCTGTTGATTTATAGCCGCATGGGCATAATGAGATACAACGTGTCATCCTGTCCTGGCTCATGAAGCATGCAGCCCGTGTTGGAATCCTGAAACTCCGCTTCTATTTGTTCGCCATTGAGCGCTTTGAGCGCGTCCATGAGATAAGTGACATTAAATCCAATTTCGACCTCAGGGCCAGAATAATCGACTGCGATCTCATCGGTGGCTTCCTCATGTTCTGGGTTGTGGGCACTGAGCTTTAAGGTCCCTGCGCTTAATTCCAGCCGGATTCCTCTATATTTTTCGTTTGTTAGCACAGCGGTCCGCGCGAGCACTTCATGAAACTGCTGCCGATTCGCGGTCATTTTTTCGTTAAGCACCTGCGCCATGACCGCTTTGTAGTCCGGAAACTTGCCGTCTATTAGCTTACTAATTAGTGTTGCGCCGGGACGATCCAAGCGAATATGGTTATTGTTAAGTTCTACGGTTACCTCGTCGTCTCCCTCTGATAAGAATCTGCCTAGCTCGGCAACCGCTTTTCGGGGGACAATAACCTGCCGGTGTGCGCCTACCGCAGCGCTTAGGGTCGCCTGGCTGCGCGCGAGCCGGTGCCCGTCTGTCGCTACTGTTGTCACGGTGTTTTTATCGAGTTCGAGTAAAACGCCGTTGAGAAAATATCGAACATCTTGCTGGGCCATTGAAAAAGCAGTGCGCTCAAGCAGTCTTTTCAGTTCGGTGCGCGAAATCTTGAACCGTTCTTCCCAACCCCCTGTTTCAAGTCGGGGAAAATCTTTTGCGGGTAATGCTTGAAGGGAAAACCGGCTGCGGCCCGATTTTAGTTTCCCTTTATCGTTTTCGCCGGTGAAATCTATGGTTGCGGTTTCGGGTAAAGCTCGACAGATATCAAGAAGCTTTCTTGCGGTCACCGTACATTGTCCATCCTCTCCTGAAAGCACTTCTGTCTCAATGCTGATTTCAACCTCAAGATCAGTACCCACCAGCGTGAGGCGTTTATCTTGAATTGATATTAAGACGTTGGCCAGAATAGGGAGTGTTTGCCGGCGTTCAACAACACTAGTGACGACCGAGAGAGGGCCGAGAAAAAGTTCGCGCTCAATTTGAAATTTCATATTTATTTAAATATTTTTTAAAAAAGATAATAATGTTTATTAGTGTTGTGGATAACAAGGAAAAATCTTATAACTTATTATAATCAGTTAGTTACCACTTTTCTGTATAAATAAAACCCTGTGGACGGTTTGGGGACAAATCGTGAATAAAAGCAAAAAAACAAAATTTTGGTTTGACTTGAAAGTTATCCACAGGATGCTCTAGTTATACCCCCAGGATTTTTTGTAAGTTTTGATAGTCTTCTCGAACCCCCGCGTCACTTTCGACGAGCTCCTTAACCTTTCTTTGAGCATGAAGGACAGTTGTGTGATCACGACCGCCGAAAGCATCGCCAATTTCAGGCAAGCTCATTGTCGTTAACTCTTTCGATAATGCCATTGCCATTTGCCGGGGTCGGGTAATTTGTCGATTCCGCCTTTTGGAGTGAAGATCAGATACACGCATCTTAAAATATTCAGCCACCGTCTTTTGAATGTTTTGAACGGTAATCCGACGTTCTTGAAAAATTAACAAATCCCGGAGCGCCTCTTTCGTGAGTTCGATATCAATCGCTCTACCTGTGAACCCACTGTTTGCGACTAGGCGATGAAGCGCGCCCTCTAATTCTCTTACATTAGATCGAATCTGGCGCGCGATAAAAAACGCCACGTCGTCCGCCAACCGCACTCCTTTTTGTTGAGCCTTATGTTGAAGAATCGCGACTCGGGTTTCAAGTTCCGGCGGATCAATGGGAACGGTAAGGCCGCTTCCAAATCTTGAAATTAATCGCTCCTGAACCCCGGTTATCTCCTTTGGGAACCGGTCGCTGGTGATAATCACTTGCGATTGACCATCCAGTAAGGTATTGAAAGTATGAAAGAATTCCTCCTGAGAGTGTTCTTTTCCCGAAAAAAATTGAATATCGTCGATTAACAAAGCGTCCAACGATCGGTAGTATCTTTTGAAGTCATTTATTGAGTTGTGCTGCAACGCTTTTACCATATCAGCAACGAATCTCTCTGAATGCACATAGACAACTTTCGCAGCAGAATTATTTTGCACCACAAGATTTCCAGCGGCTTGCATCAGATGGGTTTTACCAAGACCTACACCCCCATAAAGAAAGAGTGGGTTATATGCTTTTCCTGGATTTTCACCGACTTGTTTGGCGGCTGCTCGAGCAAGCTGATTTGATTTTCCGCCGATATGAGAATCAAAAGTAAAGACAGGATTTAACCGACCTTCGAATCTTAATTTAGGGGTTGACGATTTAGCATCCACCACGTTGGCACTATCATGCTTGCCGTCGGTTGATTGAGATACAGATCCCCCTCCAATTTCGATTTCAACAGAGATGGGCTTGGCGCTGAATCCGCCAATAAGTTTAGATATTTCGTCCAACATTTCTTTGGACACAAAGTCCTTTACAAACTGATTCGGCGCAAGGAGTCGCAACTGAGTTGATTCTTCTATCGCCTGTAACGGGCGAATCCAGGTATTAAACTGCTGTGGTGAGAGATCATCTTCTAAACGACCAAGACATAATGCCCAAAGTGACGACAAAGTAAATTCCTCTTAAAAAATAAATTTATGTTTAAAATCATATGTTTATAAATTTTAAACATTAATCGATGTGTCAATTTTACGACCGAAACCCATTTTTATCCACAGTAAAATTATAATAAAAACTTATCCACAGGGGATAACAATGGAAACCCGCTTTTATTGATTGACTTAGATAGTACTTAGACGGTAAATTCTCGCGCCCAGTTGTTCCTTACCTAGTCGAGAAAAATGAAAAGAACTTTTCAGCCCAGCGTGATCAAGCGAAAACGCCGACATGGCTTCCGCGCACGTATGAAGACCCGAGGCGGCAGAGCGGTGCTCCGAGCTCGTCGGGCTAAAGGCCGAGCGGTACTGAGCGCCTAGATTTTCTGGTCAGGCCGTGGCCAAGTACGGCCTTCCTCCCAGCGCTCGACTGCGCCACCCTCGAGAGTTCCGGGCGGTCTTCTCAAAGAAACAAAAGACGTCGGACCGTCTTTTTGTGATCTATTTTCTTAAGAATGGCTTGAATCGAAGCCGGGTCGGGATCACCGTATCTCGAAAAGTATCAACACTGGCGGTCAAACGAAATCGAGTGAAAAGACTGATTCGCGAGTCTTTTAGAACACAGCAACTCTCTGGTGATGGGCTCGATATCGTTGTGATTGCGCAAAGAGCGACCACATTAGCCTCGAACCAAGAGATAATCTCCAGCCTGGAAAAACACTGGACAAGAGTGAGCGATAAATGCAGACAGCGCTAATCACGCTAATCAAAGGCTACCAATATTTAATCAGCCCTTTTATAGGGCCGACCTGTCGTTTTTATCCATCTTGTTCGGCTTACGCTGAAGAAGCGCTTAAGCGTCATGGCGTCGCGCGAGGCTTATGGCTGTCCACGAAGCGCCTGGCGCGCTGCCACCCATTTTCTGCTGGTGGTGTTGACCTGGTGCCGGCGGCACCAAAAAAAGACAACCCTTTTGAATGTGAGCACTGTTAAATGGATTTCAACCGACTGATTCTTTTTGGCGCACTTGGCATGGTGCTTATGCTGTTGTGGCAATCATGGCAGGAATATGTGGCGGAAAAAAATCCGGTTACGCAGTCCAGCTCGTTAGGGCAATCAAGTAATACCGCCGCGACAAGTGCACAGGTGCCCACCGAGGGCGTTCCCCAAACACCCAAAGCCAGTCAAGATTTAAACTCATCAGTGTCGCAACAAGATGCCGTACCTTTGACCCAGAGCTTGCCCGGTGGTAGTCGAGTGGTTGTTGAGACCGATTTGATAAAGGCAGAGATTGATACCAACGGCGGGGACCTACGCCAATTTGAATTATTGGATTATCCGGTTTCGTTGGACGAAATGGATACCCCATTTACCTTGCTGAACGACGTCGGGGCTGATCTGTTCATTATTCAAGGGGGCCTTTTAGGAGCAGAACATGATTCACCCAATCACCATACGCTTTTTGAGGCGAGAACAAATAATGTCAGGTTGGCGCCCGGAGATGACAGTGTTTCGGTAGATCTTGATTGGGAATCCAAAGAGGGCGTGCGATACACAAAAACGTTTACTTTTTACCGAGATAGTTACTTCGTGGACGTGGTGTTTACGATTAATAATCAATCGGGAAAGGAATGGGTGGGCTATCAGTATGAGCAGATTTTGCGTACTGAAGTGGCTGAGCCGAGCACCGGAATTGGTTTTTTGGGGCGCCTGCCGAGTTATAAAGGCGGTGCTATTTTTACGCCCGAAGATAAATATCAAAAAATTGACTTCGACGATATGTTTGATGCCAATTTGGCAAAACCGACATCGTCGGGATGGGTTGCGATGTTGCAACATTATTTTGTGGGCGCGTTGTTGCCGGAGACTGGCCCGAGTTACGAGTTTTACAGTAACGTGATTCAGCGCGATAGCGCGCCGCGGTATTTGATCGGATACAAAACCACTCAACCCACAGTTATTGCGTCCGGTGATTCGGGCGCACTGACGGGCCGGATTTTTGTTGGGCCCAAAGAAACACAGCGTTTAATTGAGGCGGATAACAGGTTAGAGCTCACCGTCGATTATGGTTGGCTGACTCCGGTGTCTTCGCCACTTTTTTGGGTGATGACTTATATCCATAACGTGGTGAAAAATTGGGGCGTTGCGATTATTTTGCTGACGTTGTTGGTTAAGTTGGTATTTTTCCCGCTCTCCGCGGCGAGTTATAAATCGATGGCTCGAATGAAAAAAATGCAGCCCCGAATGCAAACCCTTAAGGAACGGTTTGGCGACGACAAGCAGAAATTCCAGCAAGCCATGATGGAGATTTATAAAAAAGAGAAGATAAATCCGCTGGGCGGCTGTTTACCTATCTTGATTCAGATACCCGTTTTTATCGCGCTTTACTGGGTGCTTCTTGAAAGTGTTGAACTACGACAGGCGCCGTTCATGTTGTGGATAAAAGACCTTTCGTTGCAAGACCCCTACTATGTTTTACCGATCCTGATGGGCGCTTCAATGTTTGGTCAGCAGTTGTTAAATCCGGCACCAATGGATCCGATGCAACAGAAGATCATGATGGCGCTGCCCCTTGTGTTCACCGTGTTTTTCTTATGGTTTCCGTCTGGATTGGTTCTGTACTGGCTGGTTAATAACGTGCTTTCTATTGGCCAGCAATGGTTTATTACTCGGAAGATTCAGGCCGCAGATAGCACGACGTAGCCTTGACTCAGGGTTTCACAACGGCGTGAAATGAAATCAGATCGAGAGCCTGCAACAACGATTGTGGCGCGCGCTAGCGCGCCAGGTTTAGGGGGTGTGGGGGTTATCCGCATTTCAGGTTCGGACACGAAAGCGATTGCCACTGCGCTACTCGGGAAGATTCCTGAAAATCGATTTGCAACAAAATCATCTTTCTTCGATGACTCCGGCAACGCGCTTGATCACGGCCTTGCATTATTTTTTCTGGGCCCCGCTTCTTACACCGGAGAAGATACTTTAGAGCTTCATTGTCATGGGTCCCCTGTCGTTTTAGATCAAGTACTGAAAAGAGTTTTGGAATTGGGGGCGGAACTAGCAAGACCAGGTGAATTTACCGAAAGAGCATTCCTCAATGGAAAATTAGATCTTGCTCAGGCTGAGTCAGTTGCAGATCTGATTAACAGCCAAACACAAGCTGCCGCCAAGTTCGCGCTACGATCCCTTAGCGGCATATTCTCAAAAGAAATTGATGAGTTATCTCGACGGATAGAGACCGTGAGGGTTCTGGTAGAGGCGACTATCGATTTTTCAGATGAACCGGTTGATGACCTTAGCGTCGACACACTTCGTCTGCATATTACCGAAATATCAGAGAAAATTAGGAAAATACTGGATCGGTCCCGACCAGGTCTGCTGCTGTCTCAGGGGGCAACCATTGTCATCGCAGGACCGCCCAACGCGGGAAAGTCGAGTCTTCTGAACGCGTTTGCTGGATCCGAAAAAGCGATTGTGAGCCCACACGCAGGCACGACTCGAGATTTGATCGAAGCACATATTGACCTCGGGGGAATACCGGTTCATATGGTCGATACGGCTGGTTTGAGAGCCAGTGATGATGATATCGAGGCCGAAGGCGTGAGGCGCGCCCGTGAGACGATTGATGCTGCGGACCTTGTGTTGTGTGTGCTCGATGACAGTGATCCAGCTTCGTCTCGATTTGAGTTGCATTTAGAAACCGGGCGGACGGCGAAACAGATTACCGTGTTTAACAAGTCTGATTTGAGTGGTCGTTTAATAGGCGATATTTCAGATGGCATCAATGCCGCTGTGGCGGTGAGCGCAAAAAATGGCACTGGAATAAAACAACTCACCGAGGCAATTCGGACGGCACTGGGGTTTCAAGGGGATGATGAAGATCTCATACTCGCCAGACGTCGACATCTTAACGTGCTAGAACAGGCCTTGGGATTGATGGATAGTGCAAGCGCGCTCGATGAGCCCGAACTTGTCGCTGAAGAATTACGTTTAGCCCATCGATTGCTCGGCGAGATTACCGGGGTGTTTAGCACCGAGGATCTTTTGGGTGAAATTTTCTCGAGTTTTTGTATCGGCAAGTAATAGCGTATTTTCGGCCGGCTGAAAAATTAAGCCATTAATGTATTATTTAGTAGTACATTTTATATTATGGTTTGGATGAAACCCTGATTCTATGTTGCCGAACCGCCCATGCTTTAGACATTTTCCGATAGCTCTCTGAGGGCATTTCCTGTGCAGTTTGAGCTGCGGCTTCGTATAAAACGCCAGGGTCTACTCCTCGTTTCTCCAATTCAGAAAGGAGTTTTTGAGGTTGGTATTGGGTAAGATATCCGAGAAGCCACCATTGGGGCGGCGGTTTTCTTTTTGCTGGCATCCCTTAAATGTACTACAAAATAGCATATTAGATTGCAGCATGCTGGTTTCTTTTTTGAAGCGAGACTAAATATGATGATTCCGGCTGATCAGTTAACCTAAGGATCACCGCGGTGATCTAATAAAAGCAGTTCGTGATTGATTGTCTGGCGTAGCATCTAAAAAGCGCCGTCGGCATAATCAGGGCGAAGCCAAGTCGTAGCAATTGTTTTGAGTGAACAGGATTTAGGGAGCAAAAATGAATAATCGAAATCAACGCTACGCGAGAAAAATTCTCACCCAGTTTTTAGTGCTGGCTGCGGCCATCATTGTTGTGGTGATTTGGCAGCAGGATTTTTTGTACGCGGTTTATGCGGAAAATCAAGTGACCCAAGTTGGTCTTTTTATTAATGGCGGTATCGGGCTACTTTTTTTTGCTGGAATCTATCAGATCGTTCGCGAGTTTAGGCGTCTCGAATCTGAAGAAACTGCGCTCAACCAAACCTTGTCCAATTTAGAAAATAAACGCGCCGCCCTCGAGGGGGTTCGCGCGGAGTCCCTGATTGCGAATCGCTATGAAACCCTGGTTGATCTTCATCAACAGCACGCGGTTATCAACCATAGCGCGCTTGCGGCGACGGTGGTCGCACTTGAATCAAGCCGAGTCAGTTTTCCGAAGTTCGTTCACAATGTTCTTATTTTGACCGGCGTCTTTGGGACCGTTGTGTCCCTTTCCATCGCGTTGCTTGGGGCGTCCGATGTGATTGTGTCGACCACTGAGACGGGCGGACTTGGCATGATCATTCATGGCATGTCGACCGCATTGTCAACGACGATGACAGCGATTTTTGCCTATTTGTTTTTTGGTTATTTTTATTTGCGGCTGATGGACGCGCAGACGTATGTGGTCAGCTCTCTTGAGTCTTCAACGACTCGAATATTGTTGCCTATGTTCCAAATCGAGCCGGAAAAAGCGGCTGAACAATTGAGCCAGATCGTCAAAACAGCTGCGGCACTGGTTGAACGATTGGATCAATCCCAGGCCAGTTACGCAGAGGTCGCGGCTGACCTTCGCAATCTCTTTGTAAGCTATCGAGATGAAATGCAGAGGAATAGTGATGGCCTGACAAAGATGACCAAAGTACTTCGTGAAGGGTTCCGGCTCGACGAGTCCGATAACTAGCCGATGGCAATCTCTCGATCGGATGGTTTCGTTGACCTGAGGGTTTCGCCTTCAGGCGGTGGGCGAGCGAATGAAGATAGCGTTTGGCCATCTTTTACAGACATTATGACGGTCGTCGTACTGATTTTTCTGGTTTCTTTGGTGGTCATTATGATGCGAAACACGGAGTTGGTTGCGCAACTCAGTGATTCGGTGAGCCAGAATGAAATGATTTCGAATCAGAGGAGCGATTTTGAATTGAGAATCGCGTCTATGGGCGATGAATTGGTACAGCTACGAGCGTTACTCGATCAAACAGATTCCCAAAGAAAAAGCGCGGAGCAAGACGCTGAGCAGAAGCAAATCGAAATTCTTGCCTTGTTGTCTGACATCTCGGATCTTTCCAAAGTACGAGATGTACTTGCTCAGGATAAGGCCGCACTCAGTGCGGAGTTAGGCGATGTCAACGCAGAAAAACTAGCGCTGCTAAGTGATCAGCAGCAGATGCGAACCGAAATCGCTGCCCTGCAAGATGACAAGCGCATGCTTGCTCAGGATAAGGCCGCACTCAGTGTTAACCTCGCGACCGCTGTGTCAGGAAGCAACGAACGCCTTGATCAGCTTGAGCTCTCCGAACGGCTCCGTGAGGAGTTGTCCGCGGATCTTTCCCGTCTTCAGAGCGTGCTTGCGCAGCTACAAGCAGAACAGATCAGGCTAACGGCGACGCTTCAGACGAGTACCGAAGAGAAAGATATTGTCACGATGTCGCGAGACGAGCTCGCCGCTGAGCGTGATCAACTGGTACAGCAGGTGAGCGCGCTCGATGTGACTCGAATCTCCCTGCAGACCGAGATCGGCGCGCTCCGTGAGGAGTTAGCAAGTTTTGTCCGCACCGCAATTAGTAGTGAGCGCGCATTGGAGGAAAGTGAGGTGATGGCAGAGACACTCACTCGCGAGCTGGCTGCCGTTTCTCTCGAGTATCGCTTAACAAAAGAAGAATTAGCTTTTCTTCAAGCTGAGCTCGCCGATGAAGTCGCGAGTTTTAAAAAAGAAAGAGATCTTTTGATCGCGGCGCATACAGAGGAGCTTGATATCCTGAGGGATCAGCACTCCGATTTAGAGAGTCGGTACAACCGGCTTGTTCGCCCGGCCCGCAGTACCGTGGGGCGTGTCGTTGTAGAAGTGCGGTTTTGGAAAGATGGCGCAGTTCGTCAATACTCTTTGCGGGAAAGTGGAGGTTCGGAAGAGATCATTAGCGAGAGCGATTTGTATCAGAAGTTAAGCGTCTTGAAAGTAAAACATGCGGACAAACTCTATACAAAAGTGATTCCCGACGATAATTCGTTGACGCATGGCGAAGCCTGGGGGTTTACGAATAAAATCCTGAATCGTTTTGATTATTACTATCAGAATTAACTTAAATCTCGACGACGAACGTGCAGTATCCAGAAAAATTTGATGTCATTGTGATCGGCGGCGGGCATGCGGGGACAGAAGCTGCGTTAGCAGCTGCTCGGGCCGGCGCCTCTACTCTTTTGGTGACGCACACGATCGAGACCGTCGGGCAGATGTCCTGCAACCCTGCAATTGGCGGCATTGGAAAGGGCCATATTGTCAAAGAAATCGATGCACTTGGCGGCATTATGGGCAGGGCCGCAGATCGCGCAGGCATTCAATTTAGAACGCTCAACTCTCGTAAGGGGCCCGCGGTTCGGGCAACAAGAGCACAGGCCGATCGTAATCTTTATCGGGAGGCGGTTCGCTATGCCGTGGAGAATCAGCCTGGACTCACGCTCCTTCAACAAGCTGTAGAAGACATTCTGATTTCAAATCAACAGGTGACCGGGATAAAGACAGCCGGCGCGGTGCAGATTGATGCCCCCAATGTCGTGTTGACGACGGGCACTTTTCTAAATGGCAAGATTCACGTGGGCGATCAATCCCAGCCGGGGGGTCGCGCTGGTGACGCACCTGCGATCGTGCTTGCTGAAAAACTGCGTGAGATTTGCCCTCGAACGGGGCGTCTGAAAACAGGCACACCGCCACGAATTGACGGTCGCACAATTGATTTTTCGAAACTAGAAGTCCAGCCCGGCGAGAATCCGCCACCTAGTTTTTCGTTTTTAACCTCAAGCGATGAACACCCGCTGCAGGTTGATTGTCATATTGCGGCTACCCGTGAAGTGACTCATGACATCATTCGTGCGGGCCTTTCACAATCTGCTCTTTATGGCGGGAAGATCGAGGGGGTTGGGCCTCGTTATTGCCCTTCGGTTGAGGACAAAGTGGTTCGATTTTCGGAACGCAATGCTCACCAGATCTTCGTTGAGCCTGAGGGCCTCAAGACACACGAGATTTATCCCAATGGCCTATCGACCAGTTTGCCTTTTGATATCCAGTGGCAAATGGTTCAGAGCATCAACGGTTTTGAAAACGCGCGGATCACCAGACCCGGGTATGCGATTGAATATGACTTTTTTGATCCCCGAGATCTAACGCCTGCGTTACAAACCCGAGCAGTTGCGGGCTTATTTTTCGCGGGTCAGATTAATGGCACGACCGGATATGAAGAAGCAGCAGGCCAGGGCCTGATTGCCGGCGTCAATGCAGCAAGGGCGAGCCAGGAAAAGCCTTTTTGGTGGCCGGGACGTCATGAAGCTTATATCGGCGTCATGATTGATGATCTCGTGACCCGAGGCGTAACAGAACCGTATCGCATGTTTACGTCTCGTGCCGAATATCGTTTGCAGTTACGCGAAGATAATGCGGATCTGAGGTTAACCGAAATAGGTCGAGAAGTCGGGCTGGTGGATGATTGTCGATGGTCAGCTTACACGGTAAAACGTGAGCGGCTTGATGCTGAGCGCAGCCGTCTTCAGAAGACCTGGGTTCGGCCCACTATCGATAACAAAGATCAGATATCGAAAGTGCTCGGGCAGGCACTCAGCCATGAGCAAACGCTTGCGGATTTGTTACGCCGGCCGGAAGTGAGCTACGAAAATTTGTTAGCGTTGGATTCAGGTATTGCACCGGTTCTGGATCCGGCGATTATCGAACAACTGGAAATCGAGGCACGCTATTCAGGCTATATCGATCGTCAAAAAGATGAGATTGCTCGTCAACGGCGACACGAGGAGACCGTTATTCCTTCGCAATTTGATTATGCAGCCGTGCGGGGTTTATCAACAGAGGTGCTTCAGATCTTGATGTCACATCGACCGCTGACCATCGGTCAGGCTTCGCGCCTGTCGGGCGTGACCCCTGCAGCTATTTCCTTATTATTGGTTCATCTAAAACGCCAACAAATGCGCCCAGCGGCTTGAGCACATTAAGCGCAGTTGAAAAGCACCGATTGATGGAGGGTCTTCAGTCGGGCGCTCAGCAGATGACAGATGAGCTTGGCGCGCCCACGTGCTCGCGCCTCATCGAATTTATCGAGCTCTTGTGTAAGTGGAATCGAGTGCATAATTTAACGTCAGTAGACGAACCCGAGAAAATCTTAACGCATCATCTGCTGGACAGTTTAAGCGCGGCGCCTTTTATTTCCGGGCCCAACTGCCTCGACGTGGGATCCGGGGCTGGTTTCCCCGGCGTGGTGATGGCAATCTGTTTTCCACAACAAAACTGGACTTTGGCGGAAAGCAAGAGTAAAAAGGCGGGCTTCTTACGGGAAGTTAAAGCGCATATTGGGGTCGAAAACCTCGCCATTTTTGAAGGCCGTGTCGAGAATTACCCCGGTACAGTGAATTTTGATACGCTTACAGCGCGCGCGGTGACGTCGCTCGCGGGATTGCTTCAGATGACCGGCCACCTTCACCACCCCATGCAGAGGCTGATCGCAATGAAGGGCGCTTATCCTCATGATGAGTTAGAAGCTTTGTCGCCAGAGTATCGCGGCAATACCGAAGTTTTTCCGGTTACGGTGCCCGGGCTCAGCGCCCGCAGGCACATAGTCAAAATTAGAGATTTAACAGGATAGAAATTGACCAAAACAATCGCGGTTACAAATCAGAAGGGAGGCGTGGGCAAGACCACCACGACGATCAATCTCGCTTCTGCGCTGGGTCAAGAGGGAAAAAAAGTCTTGTTAATTGATCTTGATCCTCAGGCGAACGCAACCGTTGGTAGCGGCATCGATCGCGCGGGCTTATCCTTTACGGTCTATCAAATGTTACTGGATCGCTGTTCGCTAGCAGAGACTATTGTTTCGAGCGAGTCCGGTTTTGATGTGCTGCCGGCTGAGGCGGGCCTGGCAGGCGCTCAGGTTGAACTCACGGGAGAAGATGAAGGCGACAATTACAAACTCAAAGCCGCTCTGGAAACCGCGACCCATTATGATTTTGTGCTCATCGACTGCCCGCCCGCACTTAACGTGTTAACCCTGAACGCACTTGTCGCGGCAGACTCATATTTGATTCCCGTGCAGTGCGAATACTACGCACTCGAAGGGTTAGCGGGGCTGGAAGATACGATTCGGCGAATCAAGGACAGTATCAATGGGGATCTTGAGCTCGAAGGTGTTGTGCGCACAATGTATGACGGGCGAAATTCATTGACCAATGAGGTCTCCAAACAGCTGGGCAATGTTTACCACGAACGTCTTTATGAGACCGTAATTCCTCGAAACGTTCGTTTGGCTGAGGCGCCGGGGTTCGGCAAGTCTGTGATTGACTATGACCCAAATTGCCCAGGTGCCGTAGCTTATCGTCAACTGGCGAGAGAGTTACTGAAAAGCAATACCGAAGCGACAACTTTTTAAGGCGTGATTGAACGATGAGTCCAAAACCACGATTGGGAAAAGGCCTGGATGCGCTGCTGGGTGGCAGCGCTGTGAAATCAAGCTCCGGAAGCGGTGAGCTCAGACAATTATCGGTTAGTCGTATTAGGGAAGGCCGGTATCAGCCGCGCACCCGGATGGATGAGGGATCTTTACAGGAGTTAGCGGCGTCAATTTCCGCGCAAGGGATCATTCAGCCACTCTTGGTTCGCGAGACGGCAGGCGGGGGCTATGAATTAATCGCCGGTGAGCGCCGCTGGCGCGCCGCTCAACTTGCGGGGCTGACCGAGGTGCCAGCTGTGGTGCGCCGGGTCCCCGATGAGGCAGCGCTCGCTGTGGGGTTGATCGAAAACATTCAACGCGAAAATCTCAATGCCATCGAAGAGGCAGCGGGTCTTAAAAGATTGCTGGATGAGTTTGGTTTAACCCACCAGCAGGCGGCACAAGCCGTTGGGCGTTCTCGCGCCGCCGTCAGTAATTTGCTTCGTTTGCTGAGATTGGAGGCGAGTGTGCGCGAAGATCTGGAGGCAGGCTTGATTGAAGCAGGACATGCGCGAGTTTTGCTCGGACTCCCTAAAGATCAACAGGCGATCGTGGCACACACCATCGTAAAAAGAGATCTCTCGGTGCGTCAAACCGAGGATTTGGTGCGACGGATGCTTGAGGCAGAATCGCAAGGCCCAAAGAAAAAGAAAAAGGAGAGCCGAAGCCGAGATATCAAACGACTTGAAGAGATGCTCTCCGAAAAGTTGGCAGCACCCGTGCAGCTCGAGTCAAAAAATGGCAAATCAGGCAAACTGATCATTGTCTATAACTCTCTTGATGAATTGGACGGCATCATTGAGAGAATTGGGGATTGATCGCTGATTTTCGCGACGTTAGCGTCGTCGAATCCCCATAATTTTTCCCGCTTGCTCTGGTTTGGGTAAATCCTTGTGTGCATCGAGCAGGCTATTAATCGTTGAGTCGATCGCTTTTGGAAAAGGGGAAGAGCGACGGCTGTCGAGATTCACATGCATCATGATCTGTTCACTGGTGGCCGCAAGGTATTCCTTTTCGGGGTTGAACATTTTTAGAAAATAATGCACTCGTTTGGTATCGGCATCTAGAAGCTGACAGGTAAGCCGTAGCGGGTCCCCGAGGTGCAGTTCCTGCAAATAGTTGATATGCATTTCTAATGTAAAGGTGGATGATTTTTCGGATGCGAGATATTCTGGTGTAATGCCGACTTGTCGCATCAGTTCGTCGACACCCTGATCAAATGCGAGGACGTAGTACGCGACATTCATGTGGCCGTTATAGTCAATCCACTCGGGTAAAACGGTTTGGTCTCCAAGCATCAGTTCGCTTGCTGAGGACGGAAGGTTCATGATGGATTTTTCTCCAGATTAAGTTGGTTTACAGCATCCGTAATTCGTTGTTCAACGTAGAAACCATAAAAATCTGAGATGCCTGCGCCCACCAGGGGCTCAGTTAACGCATGACCTTTTGGATTAACAATTTCGAGTGTGGGTACGATCAAGATGCCGCGTTCTTTTGCGAAATCTGAATGATCAACAATCGAGCCGTCGAATTCTTGAAGCTTAATTTCGCTGTCAATAATCACTTCACGCAAAATGATGTGACTTCGATATCTAGGATCGTCTTCAATATGATTGAACACTTCCGCCTTAACGCGAACGCAATAGTGACAATAACTCGCGGTATATAAAATCAAAATAACCGCATTTTTTTCTTTGGCGCTTACGCCATCATTTTGAAGATTTAGCGCGGGGTTTATTTTGCTGGCATGAGCGCACGAAGCCATTAAGAGCGCAGCCAAAAGAAACCGGTGTGAAAAAAATCGCATCATGTGGAAATTATATTATTGACAGGCGTCTTGGAAAATGGACGTCTGTCGGTGTAGTCGATTAGGTTTTTGTGAGCAGGTTTTCGATCCCAGGATAATTTT
>JADHSN010000030.1 GCA_016776875.1 Gammaproteobacteria bacterium
GTGTTGCAGGTCGCACTGCCCACGCAATTTGCCCGCCAGAGTTAACGGCAAGATTTTGATAAATCCTGATATTTTTAAGTAACTCACCCCAAATAGACGCAATGTGATTATCTGCGACCGTGTACTTGATTGATCCTGCATCAACCATCTCCAGAATATCTTCGGTTGACAGTCGCTCGTCCGCCTCAAGAATCTCTATCCCGGATTTTCCTGCCTCAATCAACTGTTCATTGAGTTTATTTAAATGATTCACATAGCTTGAACCCTTTCGGACACCGACAGTTTTGCCAGCGAGATCATCAAAACTCGAAATTGCATCGACTTGGCTACTGGCGACCAGGACTTCTTTGACATTTTTTATATAAGGATCACTGAAACTCACCTTGGCAGATCGCTCCTCGGTCACTGTTAAGCCAGCCGCCGCAATATCACCCTCGCCTGCTAATAAACGGGAGAAAATTTGGTCAAACGGCACAGGAATAAAAACCAATTTGGTTTTCTGCTCTGGAGAGGAAATTCCTTTATTCAGCTCTTTTTCATATTCCATGAGCAGGTCATACTCGAATCCACGGGGCATTCCTTTATCAAAGAAAAAGTTTGTTCGGCCAAACGCTACCAACACTCTCAGGAGTCGCCGTTCGCGAATCTCATTCAGATCCCCAAATAAGGCTTGTTGGCCGCGAACAAGTAACTGGTCTGGCTCTGATGAGGCGAGATTTTCACTGGCTTTTGCCAACTCGCCAGCGTTAGCGACCTGAATCACATCCACGCGCCAGTCCAAATCTAGCGCAACCTCATTGACCTGGCGAGATTCGTCTTTAATGTTTAACTGATCACCAAGGGTTGAACCCGCAGGGTTTTCTGGCGCATCTTGTGAGCAGGCGGTCATACAGGTACCAACGATAAGTCCTGCGACTATGTTGGAAAAGAATGCTGGCATTCGCATTCAACCTTTTAAAAAACGATTAATAAAAGAATATTCCAAAACCCGGTGCCGGCTAAACTCTTTTAGCCGCCTGACCTAGGTTGGAAAGTTTCTGGAGCGCTAAAGATCGACCCAAGAGTCCTAAACCGCAATCGGGCGCAGCGATCAGACGGTCAGAATCAATATGATTGAGCGCCAAGCGAAGTCGCTCCTCAATCTCATCCGCAGTCTCTATTTTGCTGTTAGCAATTGCTATCACACCAAGAATAACGGTCGTCTTATTAAAAGAATCCAGCAGAGATAAGTCATTATGTCGATGAGCATCTTCCAGTGAAATTGCATCAATACAGGAATCCTCTATCGAGCCTGCAAGCTGCGCATAGCTTTCAGGATCCGCTTTCGGATACTCTACGCTATCCAGTCGATCTGGGTAACCGCAACACATATGCACCGTTCGGATTACATTTTTGGGCACCTTATAAAAAGCTCGTTCAAGATTTTCAAAGCCAAAATCTAACGCATCAGCAGGATTTCGAGCAAACAAAGGCTCGTCGATCTGAATATGCTGACAGCCCTCGTTCGCAAGCGCGGTCACTTCCTTATTGAGCGCGTCCGCAAGATCGGCTCCTCTTTTTTTAGGGTCGCCATAAAACGCATCAACGGTTGTATCGCCAATAGTCATGGGGCCCGGCATGGTGATCTTTACCGGTCGCTCCGTTAGTTTTTGTGCCCGCTGCCAGTCACGAACAAGAAAATGATTGACCGATTTAACTGCGCTTACAATTGTCGGCAGTCGAGCGCGATATGCGCCATTACGCAAGGATTTTTCCGTCAAATTTGAGAAATCAATACCATCAAGATGTCGACAATGATAATGAATGTAGTTTTCTCGGGGTACTTCGCCATCAGTCGGAATATCAATTTTTGCTGATTCTTGATCGGCCAGTACCTGTGCAACCCCTCTCGCAACCACGTCATCCGCATTAGCGCCCATTGCGGCCATCGCCTGCGCCCACTCCCGAGTCGGGTGAGAGGTATCGGTTCCATCAACTCCGTTGAACCAATCCGGAAGATCCACAAAATCGGGTTTGGGATAGGCGCCAATACAAGTCGTTTTAATCATTCGATTATTTTGGCCTCTCAGCGTTTCGAGTAAAGCGCTCAGTCACTGTCTGAGGATGATTCGACCTGTTGCCCTAGATTCGTCGGTGCGAAAATATTTTGATACTGTTTAGCATCTTTCGTTTCTGTCTCAGACTGGGGCTCCGCGCCTGAATCTGATTCGATCTGTTGCCCCAGATTACTCGGCGCAAATATATTCTGATATTGCCCACTGGATTGCTTTGCATCAACGGCGCTATCCTGGTCCTGTGACGACGTCGTCTGCTTAGCTTTTGCTTCAGCCAATCGTTGTTGCTTGAGCGCCTCAAATTTGACCCGATTCTCCTCAGCCACTCTTACTTTACACTGATCGACATCATAATTTTGACCCATCCACAGACTGCCCAACACACCGACAAACAAAACTGCGGTTAAGGCGCCAATCGGCAGTCCCAGCGGTCTTTTGCTTCGGCCCGCTTTTATAGCCACCGGATTGGCAATCAACTTCTCGGCAATTGCTTGACGCTCTTCTTTGCGTTTAAGAAATTCATGCGCAACCGCCGCAATCAATGTGAGCGCAATAATAATCACAGCCAGTGAACTGATTGATGGATTTATCCCATAACGCACTTTACTTGCGAGCACCGTCGTCAAGGTACTCTCGGAGACGATCGTAAAGACCGTGGTGTTGTAATTCTCGAATGATGCAAGAAAAGCGAGGACCGCAGCAGAGCCGATAGCCGGCTTCAAGAAAGGTAATAAAATCTTGCGAAACACTTGGGTTTGAGTCGCTCCTAAATCGAGCGCAGCCTCTTCAAGACCTGGATCAAACCGTTGTAATCTAGCCAAAAAGACCAACATTGAGTAAGCCGCTATGAAAGTCGACTGGCCAATAATCGTCATAAAGTAGCCATCGTAAAAAAACCCATCCTGGGCGCCAAGTACAACTCGATCTACCCGCTCCCAAAAAACAAGGGTAGATATTCCCAGCACAACGCCAGGCACAAGGATAGGTGATATCGCAATGGTGTAGACCACTGACCGTGCTCGACTTCTGAGTTGGGTAATCAACAGGGAGGCGGCCAACCCAATTGGCACTGCCAATAAAACAACCCCGAATCCAACGACCAGACTGCTCTTGAGCCCGCCCATCAGTTGATTATCTTTTATAAGAACCTCAAACCATTCATCTGTAAAACAGTTCCACGGTGAAATTGATGGGAATTCCGAACTATTAAATGCCGTAAACGACATGACCAAAAGAGGCCCGAATAAATAGGAAAAGAAAAGCAGGATATAAAAGCCCACTGCAATCCTCATGACACCCCCGGACGTCATCTCCCAATCTCTCCAATTTTCACTTTGAATAGCTTCATCAGGATTAAAACGAGCAGGACGCAAGTCAACATCAAGACAATCGCATAAGCCGATCCACGAGGCCAATTGCTACCGGTGTTGAACCATTGATAGATAATCTGAGTAAACCAGAGACTGCTTGGGCCACCCAAAATCTGAGGGGCTGCCAACGCCCCTGCTGAAAGCATAAAGACCATCGTACAGCCAGAAGTTATTCCCGGCTTGGCAAACGGAATCACGACTCGTCGATGAATCCGCCACCAGGACGATCCCAAGTCCCGTGCGGCTTCAATCTGATTCTTATCGAGACTCTCAATCACGTTGTAGATCGGGAAAATCATTAGCAAGATATAGGCATAACCGAGACCTGCATATAGCGCCACATCCTCTCTCACAAAATCAATTGGATCACTTAAGATTCCAATCCCCATCAAAATTGCATTAATAGTCCCCTCCTCTCCAAAAAGAATCCGGAAAGCAAATGCTCTAAGCAATTCGTTCACCCAAAAAGGGATGATCAGGGAGAGAACCAACAGTCGTGCTTTTCCGCCTCGCGCAACCTGCGCAAGGTAATAGGCGATGGGATAGCACAATGCTAGATCAAAAAGGGTTACACAAATCGCTGCAATGATCGTGCGAAAAAACACGGTGACATCGACGACATTAAATGGATCTGGATTATTGGGACTACCAAACGCAAGAAAATGGTAGTTGACCATCGTGTAGACATCATCAGGGCCACCCATACGCGACGGGTCTATCTGTTGCCAGTTATTTCTGAACGAAAAATCCAGCATGAACAACTGCGGGAGAACGATCATCACGATAACCCAAAGCGCGACCGCGCCCAGCATATAGACCGAAAGACCTACCCCGTTTCGCGCTAGAAAAGTCCGAAGCCAGTTCCGCATGACTACTTACTCAACGCTTAATCAACTGCTAGTTCGCCAGGCGCAAGAGCTATCGCGCCTTGGGTTGAAAACCCAACGGAGACCGACGCGCCAATCTCGTAAACCTCCGATCTACCATCATTCATTACCGACATTCGAATATCATGGCCCGACTCCGTCTTAAGCGCCAGATGCCAAAAATGCCCCTCAAACTCTTGATGGGCAAGAGTAGCAACCAGGCCATTTTCATCCGTACGCGTTTCATCTTTACAAAAATGGATGGACTCGGGACGAACAAAAACTACCGCGTTGTCTCCTTTTTTAAGAGGCGCCGCCAACGACGTTCGCGATCGAATGGGGCCACATTCTGTCTGAACATAGGCCAAGCCATCCTTCATCTCGGTCACCGTACCTGTAAAAGAGTTGTTTTCCCCGACAAAAGACGCGACGAATGCGGTCTCCGGATGATCATAAACAGTCGTGCCATCGCCAATTTGATCAACCACCCCCTGGCGCATAACTGCTACTCGGTCCGACATCGTCAGGGCCTCGCCCTGATCGTGAGTAATGTAAATGAAGGTAATGCCCGCTCTTTGCTGAATAGCCCTCAGCTCTGTCCGCATGTGCTGACGAAGTTTGAGATCGAGCGCCGACAAAGGCTCATCAAGAAGAAGGACTTCAGGCTCTGCACATAGTGCCCGCGCAACAGCGACTCGCTGTTTTTGGCCGCCTGATAACTCCGATACCATTTTGTCGCCTTGAGCCGGCAACGCGACGAGTTCAAGAAGTTCGTCAGCTTTTTTTCGCCGGGCTCGTTTACCCATCCCTTTAACCTCAAGCGCAAAAGAAATATTCTCCCAAACAGTCATCAGAGGGAAGAGCGCTAGGTTTTGAAAAATGAGGGCAGTCGGTCGCCGGTTCGGACCGATCCCAGACATATCTTTTCCGCCAATTAATATGCGACCCGTGCTTGGGTTCTGGAAACCCGAAATCGCTCTCAATAGCGTTGTCTTGCCACATCCAGAGGGACCTAGAAAACTAAAAAACTCGCCCCCTTGAATCGTTAAGTTCGCGTCACGAACCGCTACAAAATCCCCAAACTTTACCCACACATTATCGAGTTGGACATCCGCACTCATCGAGTCAGTCTCGTCAGAAAGATGGATGACGCCGGCATATCAACCGCCGCCAGACAATTTGGAAAGAATGACCACCCTTGATTTAAAAATCAAGGGTGGTCAGCGCCTAGATCAATTAAGCGTTTACAAACTTATTGCGGTACTCCGTACGAACGTCGGCATACCATTGTGGCTCACGTGGCCAAGCCCATAGATTACCCAAAGCATCGCCCGGATAGATCTCGTTAAACCACTTGCCATATTCAGCGCTTGCATATTTATCTGCACCAAGAACCGCGGAGTTATACCCATGCTGACCCCAATCTGCTACACCACCACCGTCAATTGAGCGTCCCGCCGCTTCTGGATCAAAACAGTAGTCCAAAAATGCGTAGGTTTCATCGATGTTTGCCGCCGCTGAGGAGATCGTCAGGCCGTCAACCCAAGCAAGTGCGCCCTCAATCGGTGCTCGGTAGATCACCGGCTTACCTTCTTTCATCTGAACAGTCGGAGGACCATCCCAAGTTTGGCCAACAACAACGCCACCGCTCATAAAGCCATTTTTCTGGCTATCTGCGTCATTCCAGAAAAGTTTGACCTGACTCTTGTTCTTGATGCAAAAGTCCGTCACAACCTGCCAAGTCTTACGCATCGTCGCTTCATCAGAATACGCTTTACGCATCGCGCCGGGCTCCAGTGCACCGGTAGTCTCAAGATAGAGACCCGCGCCAAGCATACCCGAATGCGGACGCATCATTGTCTTGCCTTCTACATCCTTATTCCAGATGTCGCCATAGCTTGGCATTTCGCCAGCACGAGACGGTGACCACTTGTCCGAACGCCATGCCACACCTTCTGTTCCCCAGATTTGCGGAAGCCAGTGCGAACCTGTCCCACCAAAGTTCCATTCGGTGTCGCCAACCGCCAACATCGCCGGGTTTAAGTTTTTGACATTAGGAATGCGGCCGTAGTCGATAGGCTGAATGAGGCCTAAAGGCTCCCATTGGAGCGAGCGCATATTGGTCGGACTGCAGACATCGAAGCCCTTCCCTTTAGTCGCCTTCATCTTGTTGATGATCTCTTCGTTCGATCCGATCCCTGTAAAATTCACCGTGATTCCGGTTTTTTCTTTGAAAGATTTCAAGAATCCAGGCGGGCAGTAATCCGACCACAGGAGTACGTTTACTTCTCCTGACGAGGCAAGCACCTTGGGACTCACGATCCACGGTCCCACTGCCGCTGCCGTTGAGACGGCGGCAGTCTTCTTTACAAACGATCTACGGCTCTTATTAAATTTCTGTTCCGACACAATATCCTCCTACTGGTTGAACAAATTTCAAATATCCGATCCTGACAAGCCAGTCCCGGACCCAACAAGTTCAGCTTTCTTCGCCTTCTGATCAACACCAGATTAACGGGGTGTACACAAACGGCTTTTCAAATAAAAACTGGTTGTCTCCATTCTAACTCGACCTAGGCCTTAAGATGCAAGATCGACCAAAGGTCTATTTTCTCAGTTATTTCCGACCAGAATAAGAATCCAATACCGCTAGCCCACAAAAACTATCAATATTCTGCCAGTGTCTGTCTCATCACTTCACAAATCTTGTCGATATGATGACGCTCGGCAATTAAGGGTGGTGAAATCAACGCCGCATCACCAGTCATCTTCAAATGAAGTCCGTTCTTGAACATTCTTTTCTGGAAATCAAGACCGCGCACGCCCGGATTACCCATGGGCTCCAGATCAATACCCGCAAACAACCCATAGCCCCGGATATCCGTGATCATCGGGATATCACTGAGTGCAAACACCTGATCAAGAAAATACTCGGACATTTCCGCCGCGCGACCGATAAGGTTCTCTTTTTCAAAAATCTCCATCGTCGCTATGCCCGCCGCACAGGCCGCGGGGTGGGCCGAATATGTATATCCATGGAAAAATTCAATGGCCCCATCGGGCGATCCATCAACAATCGCGTCATAAACTTTATCGCTCACAGCGACTGCGCCCATTGGCTGCGCAGCATTTGTAAGCGCTTTCGCCATTGTCATGATATCGGGGGTTACGCCAAACGCCTGGGACGCAAACGGTGTACCCATTCGCCCGAATCCACAGATCACCTCGTCAAAAATTAGAAGAATGCCATGGTCGTCACAAATCTCCCTGATTCGCTCAAGATATCCTTTGGGCGGTACGAGACAGCCTGTGGACCCTGCTACCGGTTCTACAACACAAGCGGCGATCGTATCCGGGCCGTAGTTAGTGGCAATCCTTAGCAAATCTTCTGCAAGTTCAACTCCCGTCTCAGGCTGACCCTTTACAAAACGGTTTTCAGGCGTCCAGGTATGTCGCATGTGAACGACGCCCGGAATACCCGGGCCAAACGCCTGACGGTTCTTGATCATGCCGCTAAGCGAAACACCTGCCATATTAACGCCGTGATACGCCCGTTCCCGAGAAACAAATCGCTGGCGCTGCCCTTCTCCCCTGGCGTAGTGATAGGCGTAAACAATTTTCATTGCAGAGTCGATCGCTTCAGAACCCGAGCAACCAAAGAAAATATGATCAAGCCCATCCGGTGTGAGTTTGGCAACGCGACGGGCAAGCTCAAACGCTAAAGGTTGAGCAAGCTGAAAAGGTGGCACATACGCGCACTCTTTTAACTGATTGTGTACCGCCTCCGCAATTTCCGGACGACTATGGCCTGCTGCACAACAAAATAAAGCGGAAGATCCATCTAGAATCCGATCCCCAGAATCGTTGTACATATACATTCCTTCGCTTCGCTCAACAATGCGAGGGTCTGCCTTAAAATCCCGGTTCGAAGTGAACGGCATCCAATAGTTTTCGAGGAATTCCGGATCGTATTTCATGATTTTTCCTTGAGTGAAAGCGCCTGATATAGTTGCGCGTGAGAACTGTTACTTTTTACATCATATCAGCACGTTAATCCCAACCAACCGACTCCGATAGGACCAATTCCTTGCCAAAGATGAGTCCAGCAATTCCTGACCGCTTATTCGAGCTACCCAGTGATAGTGGGACGAATTTGCAGAACCAAATTCAGGAGATGCTCGTCAGAACGATACTGGATGGGCAGATTGCCCCCGGTACCGCGATGCCGTCGGGGCGCAAACTGGCTGATCAACTTAAAGTCGCCCGGAATACTGTTGTTCTGGTTTACCAGAGGCTAGTCGATGAGGGATTTCTCGTGGCGCGGGAGCGAAGCGGATACTTTGTCAGTGACGATATTCTGCGAGACCGCGTCATGAGTCCACCGTCAGACACTCGTAGTGTCGGGGCGATCGATTGGGCACAAAAACTTCGTTTCACACCCACCCGACAGCGGAATCTTAACAAACCCGCCGACTGGTCAAGTTATCGATATCCTTTTATCTACGGTCAAATAGATCCCCACCTGTTTCCGGTAAACGAATGGAGGGAATGTTGTCGCGATGCCGCTACAGTCGGCGCAATTCAGCAATGGTCGACGGATCGTATTGATCAGGACGATCCTGAACTTATCGAACAAATCCAAACTCGCATTCTTCCGAGGCGAGGAGTTTGGGCCCAAGCCAATGAAATCCTAGTCACGCTCGGCGCGCAACAGGCGCTGTTTTTGATTGCAGACCTATTGCTTGATCAGCATAAAACTGTTGCCATAGAAGATCCGGGATACCCAGATGCCCGAAACATATTCCTGTCGCGAACCGCAAAACTGAAGCCCGTTCCGGTAGATAACGAGGGATTAATTCCCAGTAACGATCTAAATGATTGCGAATGCCTCTATCTAACGCCTAGCCATCAGTTTCCAACTACCGTCACGCTGAGTCGCTCCCGTCGGGAACAACTGCTCGAATCTGCCAGAGAGCGGCAATTTGTCATTATTGAAGACGATTATGAAAGCGAGCATAACTTTCATGGCAATCCCATTCCGGCGCTCAAAAGTCTCGATAAAGACGGTGTCGTAATCTACATTGGCAGTCTCTCAAAGACGTTAGCGCCTGGTCTGCGCGTCGGATTCATGACTGGGCCGGAAGATTTTATCCGCGAAGCTCGGGTCCTGCGACGATTAATGAGTCGCCATCCTCCAGCCAACAACCAACTCATCGTCGCCCAGTTTCTAAAGCGGGGCTACCATGATGCTCTGATTCGCCGACTGAGCCATTCACTGAGTGATCGCTGGCACACGCTCAGAACAGCAATTACAACCTATCTACCCGATTGGCGTATCAGCCCGTCCACCGGCGGATCGTCTTTCTGGCTTCAGTCTCCATCAGGCGTAGATGTCAGCGATCTCCAGAGAAAATGCCTGTCAAAAAGCTTACTTTTTGAATCCGGAGAGGTCTTCTTTCATCGTCCGCCGAGTCCATGCGCTTATCTTCGACTCGGATTTTCATCAATTCCGGTGGATAAAATCGAACCGGGCGTGCGACAAATTGCCGCCATCGTTAATTCAGCTTCGTCGCACAAAACAAAAGCCTCTTAACGACGAACAGGGCTTGCACCCTCTGTCCAACCACCCGTGGTTCTACTCGACCGAAAACTGGCATATCACTGACCTTCCCGCTGGTCCTATGCGACAGGACTGTCAATCGACTAATGTCGCTTAATCATGTGTTTTGAGAGCACCGTGCGAAGGCGGTGGCTAAATCAAAAAATGCTCAGAACTTTGTATCTTATTCATTAACGTCAGGAAAACAGGAGCGGCGCACCCATGAAAATGACTACCGAAGAGGCTTTCGTCAAAGTACTGCAAATGCAGGGTATCGAACACGCCTTTGGAATTATCGGATCAGCAATGATGCCAATCTCTGACCTCTTTCCTCAGGCCGGAATCAGCTTTTGGGATTGCGCTCACGAGTGCAACGCTGGCATGAGCGCCGATGGTTACTCCCGCGCGTCTGGAAAAATGAGCATGGCGATTGCCCAAAACGGGCCTGGAATCACAAACTTCGTCACGCCAGTAATGACGGCGTACTGGAATCACACGCCGCTTTTACTCGTGACCCCTCAAGCCGCTAACAAAACTATTGGTCAGGGCGGGTTCCAAGAAGTCAAGCAGATGGCGATCTTCCAGGACCTGGTATGTTATCAAGAAGAAGTTCGAGATCCGTCCCGAATTGCAGAAGTGCTCAATCGAGTCATCGAGAAAGCGCGCCGCGGCTCAGCGCCTGCACAGATCAACGTTCCACGCGATTACTGGACTCAGGTTATCGATATCGAGCTGCCTCAAGTGATCAAGATTGAACGATCACCAGGCGGTGCTGACGCGATTGCAAACGCAGCGCAGCTTCTATCTGACGCCAAATTCCCGGTGATCTTAAATGGCGCCGGGGTTGTACTGAGTGGCGGAATCCCCGCCTCTGCGCAGCTCGCGGAAAGATTAGATGCGCCAGTCTGCTGTAACTATCAGCATAATGACGCATTTCCTGGTTCCCACCCGCTTGCAGCGGGGCCCCTTGGCTATAACGGCTCAAAAGCCGCTATGGAACTCATTTCCAAAGCCGATGTGGTTTTAGCTCTGGGCACTCGGTTAAATCCGTTCTCAACCTTACCCGGTTATGGAATTGACTATTGGCCGAATGATGCAAAGTTGATTCAAGTTGACATTAACGCCGACAGAATTGGGTTAACCAAAAATGTTGATGTTGCGATTCAGGGAGATGCCCGGAAGGTGGCAGAGCAAATCTTGGAGCAACTTTCCAGCAGTGCAGGGGATCAAAACCGTGATGCTCGCAAAGCAGAAATCGAAAAGTGCAAATCAGCCTGGACCCATGAGCTCAGTCAAATGGATCACGAAGACGATGATCCAGGCACAACCTGGAATCAACGATCACGTGATAGCCAGCCGGAGCGCATGTCTCCCCGACAGGCCTGGAAAGCCATCATGGCCGCGATGCCTCAGGATGCCATTGTGTCATCAGACATCGGCAATAACTGCGCTATCGGCAACGCCTATCCTAGTTTTGAAGCAGGTCGAAAATATTTAGCGCCTGGATTATTTGGTCCTTGCGGTTATGGATTCCCCTCTATCTTGGGTGCAAAAATCGGCTGCCCAGAAACACCTGTCGTTGGCTTTGCCGGAGATGGCGCCTTTGGCATTTCGATGAACGAAATGACCGCCTGTGGACGAAACGAGTGGCCGCCGATTACGATGATTATTTTCAGAAACTATCAGTGGGGCGCTGAGAAACGAAACACCACCCTATGGTATGAAGATAATTTTGTCGGCACAGAGCTGAACGTTGGCGTGGAGTACGCGAAAGTGGCGGAAGCTTGCGGAATCAAAGGCGTGAAAGCAGAAACTGCTGAAGGCTTGACCAACGCGCTCAACACGGCCATTGACGAGCAAATGAATAAGAACGTCACAACCTTCATAGAGGTCGTTCTTAACCAAGAACTCGGCGAACCCTTCCGCAGGGATGCCATGAAAGCGCCGGTAGCGGTAGCCGGTATTGATCCCAAAGATATGCGCCCACAAGAGGTCGCTTAATTTACGATTCTTCACGGGCCTGTTTATTTGCGAGTTGACAGGGCTATCTTGACCTTAATTTTCTAAAGCCGGGGGGCAAAAAATGAAAATTGGAGTACCAAAGGAGATCAAAAATCACGAGTATCGAGTTGGCATGACGCCTTCCAGCGTCCGGGAGGCTGTCAGTCACGGGCACTCGGTGATGATCGAGACGCACGCAGGGGAAGGCATCGGCGCGACCGATAATGAGTATCAGGCAGTCGGCGCCACGATTATCGATCGAGCGGAAGATATTTTCTCATCAGCTGAAATGATTGTGAAAGTTAAGGAGCCGCAGGCTGTGGAACGGGCGATGCTGCGACAAGGTCAGATCCTTTTTACCTACCTACATCTCGCGCCAGATCCTGATCAGACACGAGATCTCATTAGTAGTGGGGCTACGTGTATTGCCTATGAGACCGTCACTTCTCCTTACGGCGGGCTTCCCTTGCTTGCGCCAATGTCCAAAGTCGCAGGACGCATGGCGATTCAGGCGGGCGCGCATTGCCTCGAACACCCTCATGGTGGTCGTGGCATCTTACTAGGGGGCGTGCCTGGAGTAGATCGCGCAAAAGTCGTTGTGTTGGGTGCCGGCGTTGTTGGCAAACACGCTGCGGCGATTGCTGCGGGAATGGGTGCTGAAGTATGGGTCGTTGATCGAAGCCCTGAGGTGATAGAAGCACATTGGCAACAATTTGGAACATCCACAAATACGGTTTTCTCAACACGCGATGCGGTTGAAAAACATGTACTCGATGCAGATCTTGTTATCGGTGGCGTCCTGATTCCAGGAGCATCCGCGCCAAAGCTCGTCACTCACGAAATGGTAGCGGCAATGAAACCAGGCTCAGTAATTGTTGATGTCGCGATTGACCAAGGAGGCTGCTGTGAGACGTCAAAAGCAACGACTCATGCTGACCCTACTTATCGGGTTGATGACGTCGTGCATTACTGCGTAGCAAATATGCCGGGCGGTGTGCCGCGGACATCTACATACGCTTTGAACAATGTCACGCTGCCGCATATCCTGACGCTTGCCAATCAAGGCTTTCGCAAAGCATTAAAATCGGATTCACACCTTTGCAACGGACTCAACGTTCACGATGGTCAAGTCACAAACGCCGAAGTGGCTGTTGACTTAGGCTACAACTATGTCGACCCAATGAGTGTTTTAGGGTAGCGTCGGACAAAAAGCCCTTTAGGTTTTAGCGAATTCGTCGAAACAAAAGGCCCGCCGCTGCAGCAAAGCCCATCGTAGGCAGTGTTGCACCTAGAAGCGGCGGAAGGTTGTAAACCAAAACGATATACCCAAGTGCCTTGCTCGCTGCGAAAAAAATAATACCAATCATAATCCCAACAAAAAGATTTCGGCCCATACTGTTGGCGCGAATACTCCCAAACACAAATGGTATCGCAAGGAGAAGCATCACGGCCGTGGCGAGGGGTAGCGTGAGCTTTGACCAATATGCCAGCTCAAAATTACGGGCATCTTGAAGGTTCATCAGTAAATGAGCAATGTATTTGCGCAACTGCATCAAAGATAACTGATCAGGCTGAACCAAAAATACCGCCATCGTTTGCGGCGTGACAGACGTCTTCCACCGCGCTTTCTCAGATTCGCTCACCTCGGTAAAGCCATCTTCATCGATCAGCGTTTGTTTTACGTTGCCGAGGTCCCAGTGCTGCTGTCGGTAAGTTCCCTTCTCTGCATGAACTAATGCGCGCAGCTGGCTCATGCTATCGAACTGGAACACACGAATTTCACGCAAACTAAGATCAGGAAGCACCTCTCTCACATTAACGAAAGTACCTCCATCGCGCATCCACAATCCTGAATTAGATTTATGTTCAATATTTTGCTCAAGAGCTTCTGCGCGACCGCGCTGCGCTAGCGTCTCCGACCAAGGCGTCAAAAACTCACCAATCATCAGCGCAAGCAGAGCGAGCATCAGCCCCAATTTCAATACTGCGAGAGTAATCTGGCCGATCGATATACCACTTGCGCGCATCACGATTAACTCTGAATCAAGCGCTAATAAAGACAATCCCAGAATAGCCCCGATTAACACGGCCATCGGAAAAATCTCATAGATGATCCGAGGAGTACTCAGCACAACATATTGAAAAGCATCCAAAACTGAATAGTTTCCGGTTCCTAAATAGGACACCTGATCTATAAAAGTCACGAAGGCAAAGATGCCAACTAAAACTGACATCACTAATAAAATCTGACTCAAAAGAATCTTGCCCAAATAGAGATCAAGTAATCGCATCAGCAATCAGGCGCTCGCCGCCTTAACTCTCTGAAGCGAAATCACCGGTCTTCCGCGAGTTCGGCACCACAACAGATACACGGCTACGCCGGCAAAAATTAAATGCATACAGCCCAACATAACCCAGGCAGAGAAGCCACCGGCGGGCACACGGGCACACGCCATTGTGACCAGATTCGTGTAGGTGAAATAAATCAATAAAGCCGAGAACATTGAGACGTAACGATTGCTCCTCGGCTCCACTCTCCCAAGACTCAAAGCAAAAATCATCAAAATTGGCAGTACGATAACTTTGGAAATTCGCCAGGCAATCTCTTTTTGCTCGTAAGGCCCCATCGAACGCCAGAGTCGCGTCGTTTTCCACCCATGCAAAGGATACCGAACCGGTGCGCTTGCCATCTTTCTGTCTCGCAATGTATAGCGCTCAAAATTAATCACTCGATAAACGCTATCCCCAGGCGCACCTTCATAACGAACACCATTTTCGAGCACCAGAAAAACGCTGCCCTTCTCAGAG
>JADHSN010000031.1 GCA_016776875.1 Gammaproteobacteria bacterium
TGATCGGTGCGCTGTAATACGCCTCTAGCGTCGCAACATTCAAATGCTGCTTTCGGCGCTGTTGATGTTAGCCGTAAGGATCGTGTGGCGGTGGTCACTCTGGGTTGCAAGATCAATACGCTTGAATCGGCAACCATGGCGCAGTCGCTCGTTGACGATAATTGGCAGTTAGTAGATTCAAATGAATCCGCAGATCTTTACCTGATCAATTCTTGTACGGTCACTGCTGAAGCGGATCGTCAAACCCGACAGGCTGTTCGACGGGCGCTCCGGAGTAATCCGAACGCAAAAGTCGTGTTGACGGGTTGCTACGCGCAGAATGAACCGGAAGCGTGCGCGGCGTTGCCCGGCGTCTCTATTGTTCTGGGAAACGATCAAAAATCGATTATCGCCCCTTTCGTTCGCAGCCTAAAATCAAATTCTAAAGACCTAAACCCCGTTTATGTCGATCGTTTGACGGGATTACCGGCGACATTGTTAAGGGGTTTTGAAGGTCAAACCCGGGCGTTTGTTCAGGTCCAGCAAGGTTGTGATCAGGGCTGCACATTTTGCGTGATCCATCGCGCGAGGGGTAAGAGCATATCGTTGGATGTAGACGCTGTCCTGAATCAGGTGAGAACGTTCGTAGCGTCTGGAAGCGCTGAGATTGTGGTGTGTGGTGTTGATCTTGGAAGCTATGAATATTCGTCTTCAGACCGAGAAGTTGATGCGTTAGGCCTCGTTTCGTTACTGAAGAAGATTTCCCGGTTGCCGGGCGAGTTTCGGATCCGGCTGAGTTCAATTGATCCTGCGCACCTGAATGATTCACTCCTTGATTTAATGGGTTCGGACGACCGTTTTTGCCCGTATCTTCATGTTTCCGTGCAAAGTGGGAGCACACTGATTTTGAAACGAATGAAAAGGCGATACGATCGGCAGTGGTTGCTTGAGAGGTTATTTGCCGCAAGAGCACGTCTGCCGGGACTTGTCTTGGGGGCAGATATCATGGCGGGTTTCCCGACAGAGACGGAGGCAGACTTTGCCCAGTCTCTTTCAGTGATCAAAGATGCGGAGATCATTTATCCGCATGTTTTCCCGTTTTCCGCAAGACCGGGAACCCCAGCCGCTAGGATACCGCGCCAGGTTGCAGTCCCAGAAAGGCGACGTCGAGCGGCCGAGATGCGACGGGTAGGGCAAACGGTTCGCAATCAAGCACTCCAGGGTATGGTTGGCCGCAAAGGACAGCTATTGATCGAGCGACCTGTAGTGAGTGACAAGCCTGGGGCTTATCATGGTCGGTTAGAGAATTATATGCCTGTGCAGGTCAGGCGCCTTAAAGGTGACTCGGGCGATATTGTTCCAATTCAGGTTGATTCGGTCGAATCAGACGTTCTCATTGCTCACATGTTGGGCAGCGAATAAAATCCTAATTCATCTACTCATATTCGGAAACCTTAGGTTTTACCGAATCCAAACCTGCTGCTCGATAGATTGAGCATTAGAAGCATTAATTTTTATAAACGGAGACCTTAAATGGCAATTGAAAGAACGTTTTCTATTGTGAAACCGGATGCGGTACGGCGGAACTTAATTGGAAAAATTTACGACCGATTTGAAACCGGCGGGTTGCGTGTTATTGCCTCAAGAATGATCCAGCTGACCCGATCTCAGGCACAGGATTTTTATGCGGTGCATCGGGAGCGTCCGTTTTATAACGATCTTGTTGACTATATGACCTCCGGACCTGTGGTGGTGCAAGTTTTGGAAGGGGAAAGCGCCATCACTCGAAATCGCGAGATTATGGGTGCGACCAATCCTGCGGATGCAGCGCCTGGAACGATCCGCGCGGACTTTGCTGAGTCTGTCGAGGCTAATGCGGTGCATGGATCAGATGCACCGGAAACGGCTCGAGAGGAGATTAGTTTCTTCTTTGAGGATAGTGATATTTGTCCGCGAGCAGACTAAGCAGCCGCAATATTAGCTAAATCATCATGGCGCAAAAACTAAACCTGCTGGGATTAGACCGTAACGCTCTTCAGGCCTATTTTTTATCGATTGGAGAGAAGGCGTTCCATGCTCGTCAGGCCATGAAATGGATCTATCAGCGCGGTGTGAATGACTTTAGTCAGATGACTGATCTGCGATTGGAATTGCGAAATTTGCTATCTGAACAAGCTGTGGTTGCGTTACCGACGATTGCAAATAGTCAAATGTCAGATGATGGTACGAGAAAATGGTTGGTTAAGTTGGCCGACGGCAACTGTGTCGAGACAGTATTCATTCCCGAAGAGGGTAGGGGCACCCTCTGCATATCTTCCCAGGTTGGATGCATGCTCACTTGTAGTTTTTGCGCGACTGCCCGTCAAGGGTTTAGCCGGAATCTGGATGCGAGTGAAATAATCGGTCAACTACTGTTAGCAGATCGATTGCTGACGACGGCCGGATTGGGTCCCCGGCCAGTCACAAATGTTGTCATGATGGGAATGGGAGAGCCGCTTCTTAACTACGAAGAGGTCATCAGCGCGCTACGCCTAATGCTTGACGATATAACATTTGGCCTCTCTCGACGCCGGGTGACGCTAAGTACAGCGGGAGTGGTGCCACGAATTGATAATCTCGCCATGGATTGCCCGGTGAGTCTCGCGATCTCACTCCATGCCGTCACTGATGAATTGCGGGATCAGTTGGTACCCATTAATCGTAAGTATCCGATATCGCAATTACTGGGCGCCTGCGAGCGATATCTCGAAAATGATACGCGACGACGTATTACGTTCGAGTATGTCATGCTTGATGGTGTCAATGACTCGGTTGAAGATGCAAGGCGTCTGGCGACACTTCTCAAGAACATTCCTTCAAAAATCAACCTGATTCCGTTTAATACGGTTCCAGGTATTGCCTACAAAAGGTCCGGTACGAATGCCATCAATCGATTCAGATCGGAGTTAATGCGGCTTGGATTGACGACCATTACTCGCCGCACACGTGGTGCAGACATTGCTGCTGCGTGCGGCCAACTTGCTGGCGAAGTTCAGGATCGGACACACAGAAGCGCAAAATTGGCGGCGGCACAATGAGAGCGGGCCTGGCGATGATTGGGGTGGTGATGCTTTGGGGTTGTCAGTCAATGTTGGACTTGGAGACACCGGAACAGAAAAACCAAAAAGTCGAGGTCTACACCCAGTTGGGCTTGGGATATATGAATCAAGATCGACTGGCGTCGTCACTAGAGGCTTTGGAGGACGCGTTAAGAGTGGACCCGTTGAGTTCTCCGGCGAACTATGCAATGGCGCTGTTGAAGATTCGGCTAGGTGAAGTAAATGACGCGCGATACCACTTTGATCGTGCACTTCTCACCGATCCTAGAAACGTGCCTGCGCGTAATGATTTTGGGACTTTTTTGTGTGAGAACGAAGATTTGAAGGGGGGCATCGCGCAGTTCGAAATGGCGATTGCAGATCCCTTCAATATGCAGGTTTATGTTAGTCAGTATGGACTTGGGAGCTGCTTGCTTGCCGCAGGGGATCCGCGGGAGGCGAGGGACTATTTCAGGATTGCCTTGATCGGACAGCCCAACAATCGGGTCATTTTGTATCAATCGGCAGTCGCGAGTTTCGAGCTTAGAGAATTTCTCTCAGCGCGCGGTTTTTTGGAACGGCTATTCGCCACAGGATGGGAGTCTCCCGAGGGACTTTTGCTCGCAGTCCAAACAGAAACTGAGCTCGGCGCGGATAATCTTGCGCTTGACTATGCGACAAGACTCAAAAGTAGTTTTCCATCGAGTGACGAATCTAAGCGCTTAATGACTTTGATCGGCGAGGTATCAAATGGATAAAACCGATACGATCGTCGCGACGACCCCGGGCGAAATCCTTCGTGCCGCTCGAGAGTTACAAGGGTGGAGTGTCGAATCGGTCGCCGAGGAGTTGAGACTTCTGCCGAATGTTGTGGAGGCGCTCGAAAATGATGATTACTCGCATACCGCGGGTTGGACTTATGCCGTTGGATATCTTCGAAACTATGCCCGGCTGGCCGGGGTATCAATTGAGCAAGCGATAACCGATCGAAAAGAATTGCTTCCGCCCAAAGAGGATGGCCCGGGTACGATGACAGAACCGGTGCGGAACCGGATGCAACCAATTGCGATTCAATACCGTTGGGTCGCGACCGGCGCTGTGCTGCTGTTGGTATTTGGTGGACTTTATGCGGCTTATTTAAACCGGTCTACGGATGTTGAACGCTCTCGTCTTGATCTCGTAGAGCAGAGTCGCTCTGAAATCGCAGATCCCGAGTCGGGCTCGAAGGTTGAGGTTGTGTCGACTCCCGCCACGGAGTCAGAGTCCGCACCTGCCCAGAATCCATCATCAAACCTGGCCGTGACGCTTGACGATCCAGTGAGTCTTTCATCTGGTTCCGATAGTCCTGTTAATTCTCCTTCGATTGATACCGGTATTGAAACGGCGTTGTCACTTGATAGTGTAAGTGCGTCGGCAGACGTTTCAATGACCGAGCCAGACCAGACGAGTGGCGAGCGTGAAGACAAATCGCAGGCGCCGAACGATTCTGATCAAACTAGTGCCGCTGAAAAATCTGAGACAAAAAACGCGGCAGAGGTCGAGTTGTCCTTGAAAAAGAAAGAGGATGCTCAACGTGTCACGGTCTCAAATAATCAAGTGCCATCATCTTCCACCGCAGAACAGTCCGCGACTGCACAACCTCAACAGCGGGCGACATCAGCGTTGTCGAAAGATAGTACGGAGTCTGATTCCCCTGTGTTTGCGACGGCGCAATCTTCCGCATCATCCTCTAGTGCGGCCGGTCTGTCTCAGCCGCTTTCGCCGGGTATGAGAGAGATTATGATCAAGGTTCGAGAAAGCACTCACGTTATGGTTTGGGATCGAGACGATAAAGTATTGCTCCGCCGTTATATGGAATCTGGCAAGGTCGTCAGTTTGGCCGGTCTTCCTCCGTTTACACTCCAGATCAGTTATCCCGAAGGCACGAGTATTGTGTATGGCGGTCGAGAATTCGCGGTCCCGGTTCCGAAAACCGGGATTAATGCAAAAATCCGGGTGGGGAAAAAATTGTAATGGCTTCGGGTAAGGCGATCCAATCGATCCGGGGCATGAATGATCTGCTTCCGGATCAGATGTCGATTTGGCAGCAAGTTGAAACAGCCCTGCGAAACGTTGCCCGGCTGTATGACTATAGCGAGATACGAACACCGATTCTCGAACGTACCGAGCTTTTTAAGAGGGCGATTGGCGAGCAAACTGATATCGTTGAAAAGGAGATGTATACCTTCGCGGATAACAATGGCGATAGCCTTACCCTGCGGCCAGAGGGAACCGCCAGCACTGTTCGAGCGGGCAACCAACACGGACTTCTTCATAACCAGACCCAACGCCTCTGGTACTCGGGCCCAATGTTCCGGCACGAGCGCCCTCAAAAAGGCCGGTATCGGCAATTTCATCAATTTGGGATCGAAGCATTAGGCTGGCGCGGTCCGGAGGTGGAGGCTGAAGTCATTACGGTCGGCGAGCGGTTGTGGCGCGTGCTTGGATTAACCGGCCTTTCGCTTCAGATCAATACGCTAGGCTCTGCCGAAGGCCGGTCAATGTTTCGAGCGTCACTAAAGGACTATCTAGCACCGTTCGAGAAAAGTCTTGATGAGGATAGTCAGCGACGGCTTGAAAAAAATCCGCTCCGAATTCTGGATAGCAAAGATGCGAACACCCAGGAAATCCTTGAAAATGCACCGACACTCCAAGATTTCCTTGAAAGTAAAGAGCAAGAACATTTCGAAACGCTCCAGATGCTCTTATCCTCTGCAAGGGTTCATTTTGAGGTGAATCCTCGCCTGGTCCGCGGTCTTGACTATTACACCGGGTTCGTCTTTGAGTGGGTGACTGATCAGCTGGGCGCCCAAAGCGCAGTATGTGCGGGCGGGAGATATGATGGGCTCGCTGAGCAGTTAGGGGGTCGGAGTGTCCCTGCGACGGGCTTCGCTTGTGGCCTCGAGCGACTTGTTGAACTTGTCGGTCTAAACGAAACGAATTCCCTTGAGGATAACCCGGATGTTTATCTCATAACCCAATTCTCAGATGTAGAGGGTGCAGGCGTTAGAATTGCAGAATACCTTCGTAATAAAGATTTCAACGTAGTCTCTGGATTCAGTTCAAGCAACTTAAAAAAACAGCTAAGGCGCGCAGACGTAAGCGGGGCTGCAGTTGCTGTTATTGTCCCGGAGGACTATGTCCTGGGGAATCAACTGATGGCGAAGCCCCTGAGAGGTCAAGGGGAGCAGCGGGAGATGCCTGAGCGTGATCTTGAGAAATTTTTAAAAGAATGTACAGATCAATTACCTTAAGAAGACAGCGAATAAACACTGATGAAAAAAGAGCAGACGGAAAGAAAGATTCATATCGCGCAGGATGATGATACTGAGAAACTTCGCGAGTGGTGGAAGCGTAATGGCGTTGGGATCATCGCGGGAATTATTCTTGGCGTCGGAGGGGTCGGGGGTATTCAAGGCTGGCGCATGTATCAGGACTATCAGGGGGAGAAAGCCTCCGTACTCTACGAGCAGATGCTCGCAGCCGATGTCGTGGATGATCAGGCTGCGGTAATTGATTCTGCTACGGTATTAATTGCAAATCATCAATCCAGTGGTTACGCCGACCTGGCAAGACTGATGCTCGCTCGACAATTTCTCTATTCAGAGGACGTTGCAGCTGCTCGTACCGCTTTGAATGAACTACTTGCAGAGAGCAAGGATCCCGTCATGCAACAGGTCGCCCGCGTCCGTTTGGCAGTGATTGCGCTTCAGGCGGGTGATGTTGATCAGGTCCGAGCACTTGCTGAGGCGAGTGCCGCGGACGGATTCGTCTCGCAGTTTCAAGAGTTGTTGGGTGATGCGCTGATGGCAACGGGTGACCTGAAAGCGGCCCAGATCGCTTACGAGAAGGCATTGGCAAACGCGCCCTCGAATTCTCAAGCGGCTCAGCTAATCTCTGCCAAGCTTAATATGACCCGTCGGGGTGATTCATCAGGATGAGATCTGGTGTTGTTATTATTTTCGGACTCTTTTTCACACTGGCCGGGTGTGGGCCAGGCGCGATCCACTTCATGCGCGAAGGGGGAGAGGCTCTCGACCTCCCAAAGATTGAGTCCCAATTTGAGATTAAAAAGGTTTGGCGCCGTGATTTAGGCGAGGGTTACTCTAATACGAACGGCCTTTTATCTCCCTATATCACGGACGGAGAAATTTTTGCCGCAGAACCTGCAGGCCGAATATTTGCCTTAAGCGAAGCGACTGGTGATGTGCTCTGGGAAACTGATCTCGAAAAAGATCTGGCCGCAGGCGTGGGTGTCGGTAGTGGCGTCGTTATTGTGGCAACCCGTGATGGAGAAGTTGTGGGTCTAAGGGCTAATGATGGTTCAGAGTCTTGGCGAGCGCAAATCGGGACCGAGATTTTAGCGCAGCCGGTTATTTCGGGAGATCTTGCAATATTGCGCTCGGGAGATGGCCAAGTCGTGGGGCTTGATGTTGATTCAGGCAAGTTACTTTGGCGGGTAAGGCGATCCGTGCCCGCTTTAAGTGTGCGAGGGGTGTCAACACCCATCATTATTGATAATGTGGTCTTGGTTGGATTTGCGAGTGGCCGACTGTCTGGAATCGATCTTTGGTCCGGCAGGGAGCAATGGAGCGTTCCTATTTTTCGGCCACAGGGGAGCAATGAAATCGCACGTTTGGTCGATATCGACTCCGATCCGTATGTATTGGGCGACTCACTCTTCATTGCCGGGTTTCAGTCCAAGATTACAGCGCTTTCGATAAGCTCCCAAACAATCAATTGGGAAAGTCAGATTTCAACCATCCGGTCTTTGGGATCAGTTAACGAGGTATTGCTGGTGACCGCAGATGATGGGGAGGTTTTTGGCATTGATACCCGGTCTGGAAAGACACTTTGGGCTGAAAGTGGATTACAAAACCGAGGCGTGAGCGGCCCGCTCGGGATCCCCGATTTAAATCAACTGGTCGTGGGTGACTATAAAGGTAATTTAGTCATATTGGATGCAAATACCGGGCAGATGATTGGTCGCGACAAACTGCCGGGCGGCGCTGTGCTTAAAATATATGCTCTGACCGATTCAGGACGCGTCCTCGTCCTCTCCGAAAACGGCGCGCTGTCCGCTTGGACAATCCAATAGTCCAAAGCGGGCATTCCCCCCCTCACCTTTAAATCTATATGAATTTAAAATGATACCCGTCGTCGCCCTTGTCGGAAGACCTAATGTTGGCAAATCGACTTTATTCAATAGATTGACTCGGTCGCGTCTCGCGCTGGTTGATGATCAACCCGGCGTAACAAGAGACCGGCTTTATGCTGAAGTGGTGAGGGGCTCCCGCAAGTTTTTATTAATTGATACCGGCGGCCTTTCGGAAAGTGATGATCCGCTGACCAGTGCGGTACGAGATCAAGTGCTGCAGGCGCTTGCTGAGGCAAGCTCTGTTGTGTTTGTCGTCGATTCGCGCGACGGATTGACGGCTGCCGATCTTCAGATTGCTGCAGATTTACGAAAAGAAGGCGCGGTCGTTCAGGTTGCGGTCAACAAGGCTGAAGGCGTTGATCATTCCCTCGCAACGAGCGAGTTCGCTGAACTCTCGATTGGCCAAGTGTTCGCAATTTCTGCGAAAACTGGCCAGGGTGTTGAGAATCTTTTAGAGAATATCTTTACTCACGCGCCGGAATCGCTTGACACTGAAAGCGTCACGAGCGGGTCACGAATTGCGGTTGTCGGCCGGCCCAATGTTGGAAAATCAACGTTGGTGAATTGCCTGGCTGGCGAGGACCGCGTCATTGTGGCGGATCATCCTGGTACGACGCGTGACAGCATTCCGGTAACGATTGAGCGGGATGATTCCCGCTTGACGTTAATCGATACCGCGGGTGTTCGTCGGAAAGCGAGAGTTCGTGAGACGCTTGAGAAGTTTTCAGTGGTTAAAACACTTCAAGCATTGGCCTCGGCAGAGGTTGCGGTGTTGATGCTGGATGCGCGGGCCGGAATACTGGATCAGGATACGGCTATTGCAGGACTGGCGTTGCAAGGCGGGCGGTCTATTGTGCTCGCTATTAATAAATGGGATGGTCTTGATCGCTCAGAGCGAAATCGAATCAGACGTGAAATTGACCGCCGGTTTGACTTTTTACCTAATCATGAAGAGGTCTTTATCTCTGCGCTTCATGGATCAGGCATGGGAGAGTTGCTGAAGGCGGTGAGAAGCACCCAAGCGAGCGCGATGAAGGAGATGGGTACCGGTGAGCTAAACCGGATACTGAGTCGCGCGCTTGAACATCATAGTCCGCCCATGAACCAGAATCGAACGATTAAGCCTAAATACGCTCATCAAGGTGGCCGTAATCCACCCACAGTGGTGCTGCATGGCAACTCACTGGATAAGTTGCCGGCGAGTTATCTTCGTTATCTAAGCCGGTTTATTGCCCGAAGTTTCAAGATGACCGGGACACAGGTTCGCTTTGAGCTGAAGAAATCAGATAACCCCTATAACCCGACTCCGGACAAGCGAGCCGGTCGTAGACCAACAAGAAGAACCTAGCAACGCGCAAATTGTATTAGCTTAATCAGCTTCGCCTGGTTGATCTAGCTCAACCGCTTCAACGCTTGCCGTTACAGTTCCTTCGGCAAATTCAGCAATAACCGTTGCGCCTTTTTTTAATTGTTCAGCTGACCGGACAATGCGCTTACCGTTTTTGGCTCTCACAATTGAAAATCCCCGCGCGAGAGTTGCGGTGGGACTCAATGTTTTTAGTTTAGCCGCCAAAACATCGAATGATTTTTCATTGAGCTGCAGTCGCCGCTCTAACTGCTGCTTTAAAAATTTAGCCAATCCATTTATCTGATTTGACTGAAATTTTAATGTTTTCTCAGGCGAGCGGCTCATAAGCCGCGTGTTAAGGTTATCAAGGGTGTTTTGATTTGAATCAAGCGTATGACGTAAACAGTTTTTAATCCTTCGTTCCGAATTAGTCACGGTCTGTTGCTGGTGATTAAGGCGCTCGCGGGGATGCCGAAGGCGGGACGATGCGTTGTCGATTCGTTGACCAAAAAGTTGGACTGAAGATTGCATGGCGTCGAGCATTTTGGTTTGAAAATTTGACACGTCTTTCGCTAACATTTTGCAATCGGGGGAAACTGACTCGGCGGCCGCCGTCGGGGTCGGCGCACGAAGGTCGGCTGCGAAGTCCGCGAGCGTAACGTCAGTTTCATGGCCGATACCCGTCACCACTGGCAGGTTACAAGCGTGGATCGCTCTTACAACGGCCTCCTCATTAAAAGCCCAAAGGTCTTCAAGTGATCCACCGCCCCGTGCGAGCACGACAACGTCGGGTTTGGGCGGCTTTTTGAGCAAACCGAATGCGTTGACAATTTCGGGTACAGCGTTTTCCCCCTGAACCGGGACCGGAAGGTGGATGACGTGCGCGAGCGGGAATCGCCTGGCCAAGGTAACCAAAATATCCTGGAGTGCTGCGCCACTAGGAGAGGTGATCACGCTTATTCTTTTGGGCAGGTCAGGTACTGACTTCTTCAGATTCGAATCGAACAACCCCTCGCGTTCAAGCTTTTTTCGCAGCAGATCATATCGGCGTCTCAGTTCACCTTCCCCGGCGGGCTCGATGTAGTCGACAATGACTTGAAAATCGCCCCTGGGGGTATATATCGAAGCTTTTCCGGAGAGAAGAACGGCGTCTCCGTTGGCAATTTCATGATGGGTCGGTCGGCGGCGATTTCGAAACATCGCGCATCGGACCTGCGCATGATCATCCTTTAATGAAAAATAAAGATGCCCGGAGGCTGGGGTCGCAAGATTTGAGATTTCGCCGGTTAGCCAGACTGGGTTGAATTCGGATTCAATTAACGCTCGAGCCTCGTCTGTAAATTCGCTAACTTCATAGATGATTCGATCCATTATTCTATTTTGACACTAATGTGCCATCTTGGCGTCGGGCGATCTTCTGTTCGATTAAAAGTGATAGCTCACAATAAAAAAAACCGGACCTGAGTCCGGTTTTCTGGGTGTCTCAAGAATCTAGTAATAAGGTTTAGCCGTTTCTTGGTCTTTCGCTTGAGAGAGGCCCATGTCGGCTGCCCAAGAGACTTTGTTGGCAATCCGGATGGCCTCTGCCTCGTCACCGGCTTCTAATTTCGTTTTGGCCGTTTTGATCAGCTTTTGAAGCGGCACTGCTTTTCCGCCCGTCGCGGGATCTACAAGTCGCCAAAGGGCGCCTGATGTCTGGGCTGCTTTAAGGTCGGCTTCGGCTTGAGAGATCGCGTCTGAACCGGCGCTCGCTATTGCCCCCGACGTCGCGAAAATCGAACCCAACGCTAATCCCATCGCGGCTTTTTTCATTGAACTGTTCATATTTTTCCTCCAAAAGGTTACCGTAGAATCCCATCTACACTTAGGGTTAGGAGCTGATTTCGTTCACGTTACAAGTTTACCGATTTGCAGTCAAACTATATAATCCCCCGATGGAACACCCAAATCTTGCCCTTACCTTCGACGACGTCCTGCTGGTGCCCGGATTATCAGACGTCCTCCCACATGAAGTTGACCTTTCGACGTCTTTTTCCCGAAAAATAGCGCTTAATATTCCACTGGTATCAGCTGCGATGGATACGGTGACGGAGTCTCGGGCCGCGATATGCCTGGCTCAAGCGGGCGGAATAGGCGTTGTGCATCGCAACATGAACCCTGAGGCGCAGGCATCCGAGGTCAGTCTGGTCAAAAAGTTTGAAAGCGGCGTTATTGTGGATCCGATCTGCATTTCAACGTCGGCTACCGTCGCTGAAGTGATCGAGCTGACCCGGATCAAGAATTTTTCAGGGGTTCCGGTGCTTACAGACGATGGCACATTGACTGGTATTGTGACGAGTCGGGATCTTCGATTCGAGACCCGGTTTGATCAACCTGTTACAGCAGTGATGACGCCGAGAGAGCGGCTTGTGACCGCGCCCGAAGGCGCCAGCCGTGAAGTGATTCGCGGGTTACTCCATGAACATCGAATTGAGAAGGTATTGCTAGTTGATGACCGCTTCAATCTTAAGGGGTTAGTGACGGTCAAAGATATCCAGAAACGAACCGAATTTCCTGAAGCCTGTAAAGATTCTCAAGGCCGATTACGGGTTGCTGCCGCGATTGGCACTGGAAAGGATTCAGAAGAGCGGTGCGAAAGGCTTGCTCAAGCGGGCGTCGACGCAATCGTTATTGACACCGCGCACGGACATTCCCGGGGCGTTATTGATCGCGTGCGAGCGGTAAAGAAGGCGTATCCTGAAATTGAGATTATTGCGGGAAATATTGCCACGGCAGACGCTGCAAAAGCGCTTGCTGATGTGGGCGCAGACGCGGTGAAGGTCGGTATCGGCCCCGGGTCCATCTGCACAACTCGAATCGTCGCTGGCGTAGGCGTGCCGCAGATTACCGCAGTCGCGGATGTCGCCGCAGCGCTCAAGGATCGATCGATCCCTGTGATTGCGGATGGCGGCATTCGGTTTTCGGGGGATATTGCAAAAGCAATAGCAGCGGGTGCAAATTCAATTATGGTAGGGGGACTACTTGCCGGCACTGATGAGTCCCCTGGTGAGATCGAGCTTTTCCAGGGTAGATCCTACAAAAGCTATAGGGGGATGGGTTCGCTCGGCGCAATGCAAGAGGGCTCCAAGGATCGTTATTTCCAGGAAGGTCAGGACGATCCGGGTAAATTGGTACCCGAAGGCATAGAAGGGCGCGTTCCCTATAAAGGGCCGATGTCCCAGATTATCCATCAAATGTCTGGCGGTCTGAGGGCAAGCATGGGATACACCGGTTGCGCAACGATTGATCAGATGCGTTCTAAGTGCCGTTTCGTCCAAATTACCCATTCAGGTTATGCCGAAAGTCATGTGCATGATGTGACAGTGGTAAAGGAAGCACCGAACTACCAGCGAGGCAGTTGAGGCGCGTTTGCCCTGGCGCGGAAGACTATTCAATGAGCCAGGACCCTCATGCAGATCGGATATTAATTCTTGATTTCGGCTCCCAATACAGCCAACTCATTGCCCGACGGGTTAGGGAAATCGGTGTGTATTCGGAAGTTTATCCTTGGGACGTTGACGATGAGACGGTCACCGCGTTTGGTGCCAAAGGTATTATTTTGTCAGGTGGTCCTGAAAGTGTGCATGACTCAGACGCACCGTTTGCCCCCCAGTCAGTTTTTGATCTCGGAATCCCGGTTCTCGGTATTTGTTACGGCATGCAAACGATGGCGGGGCAATTAGGTGGGGTGGTGGCCCCCGCAGATCATCGGGAATTTGGCTATGCCCAGGTGCGCGCCCGCGGGCACTCGGATCTTTTAAAGGATATTCAAGATCATCAAACGCCGGAAGGATACGGACTTCTTGATGTTTGGATGAGTCATGGCGACCGGGTTGATGCACTACCGGAAGGCTTTAAGGTCATTGCGCAAACAAAGAGCGCGCCACTTGCTGGCATGGCCGATGAAGCTCGAAAATTTTATGGGCTTCAGTTTCATCCTGAAGTGACACATACGTCCCAAGGAAAAGCGATCCTGGAGCGATTTGTTCGGGTCATCTGTGACTGTAAGGATGCCTGGACGCCTGATCAAATTATTAATGACGCGATTAGAAAGATTCATCTTCAAGTAGGTGATGATGATGTTCTTCTCGGGCTATCTGGAGGGGTTGACTCCTCGGTTGTGGCGGCTTTGCTGCATCGTGCGATTGGAGAGCAGTTGTCATGCGTTTTTGTTGATACCGGACTTCTCCGACTGAACGAGGGCGATGAGGTGATGAAAACGTTCTCGGAAAATATGGGCGTTCGGGTCATTCGAGTAAATGCCGAGCAACGCTTTATGACTGCGCTTACAGGTGTTAACGACCCGGAAGAGAAACGGAAAATCATTGGCCGGATTTTTATTGAGGTATTCACAGAGGAAGCGGAAAAACTGTCGAATACAAAATGGCTTGCACAGGGAACCATTTATCCTGATGTGATTGAATCAGCAGGCGCCAAGACCGGCAAAGCGAAGGTCATCAAGTCACACCATAACGTGGGGGGACTACCACCGGATATGAAATTAGGTCTCGTGGAACCTTTGAGAGATCTTTTTAAAGATGAGGTTCGAACCATTGGTTTGAAGCTTGGGCTTCCGGGGTCGATGATCTTTCGTCACCCGTTTCCGGGACCCGGCCTAGGGGTTCGGATTCTTGGTGAAGTAAAAAAGGAGTTTGCAGATGTGCTGCGCCTGGCGGATGAGATTTTTATTAGTGAGCTTAGATCGGCTGATTTATATGATTCGATAAGTCAGGCTTTTGCCGTGTTCTTGCCCGTGAAATCAGTCGGAGTTGTTGGTGATAATCGTGCCTATGAATATGTTGTTGCGTTGAGGGCGGTCGAGACGATTGACTTTATGACCGCGCGATGGGCTCATTTGCCCTATGACTTTTTAGATAAGGTCAGCCGTCGAATCATTAATGAAATTTCGGGCATTTCCAGAGTCGTTTACGACATCTCAGGCAAACCGCCGGCGACGATCGAGTGGGA
>JADHSN010000032.1 GCA_016776875.1 Gammaproteobacteria bacterium
CAAACGTTTTCAAGAGCGCTCCAGATTGTTGGAACTGCGATTGTGGCCTACTGGTTCTACCCTTATCTGATGGAAGCCTTCATCGAGTAGTTTCTACCTAACCAACTTTTTGGAAGTCGGTCATCGGTGGTCCTGTCTAAAAGGGACAGTGGGCGCCTGGAACTCCCCAGTGGATTCCGTTGGGACAGATGGTGAATGAATTTGCCATGAGACTGGACGGGTTCGCACCAGACATGTTCGCACACCTCAGATCCGCTGTACGCCGTTTCGCGCCATTCCTCGTTATTCGACTGTTAAATAGTGAAAGAAGTCAAAACTGATGACGCTCTAAGTTAATTTCAACGAACTTCGCCCACGGTCACCCAGATCGTCTTGGTCTGCAGATACTGATCGAGCGCCTCTACGCCATTGTCTCTGGCAAGAGAACCGGAGCGTTTGAAACCGCCAAACGGCGTCTTGATATCACCCTCTGAAAAACCATTTACCGAAACAGTGCCACACGGAAGTCTCCTGGAAAGATAGATTGCGCGATCTATATCCTTGGTATAAACAGTTGCATGAAGTCCGTAATCCGTGTCTTTTGCGACGGCTAGAGCCTCTTCGATACCCCTGATTGGTAGAACACCGAGCACAGGTCCAAAGATTTCTTCTCTTGAAATTGTCATGTTAGGCGTAAGATCAGTAAATACTGTAGGCGAAATAAAAAACCCTGGACAATCCATTGGACTCCCACCGCTAACAAGTTTTGCCCCTTCCTCACCGCCCTGTCTTATATAGGACATCACCCGATCAAAATGTCGGTTGCTGACCATCGACCCAATCTCCGTCTCCGGGTCAAGAGGATCACCAACTTGAAACCCTTGGGCACGTTTCACAACTCTATCGAGAAACTCTTCGACCAAGGACGCATCGACAAGTTGCCGCATATTTGCCGAACAGTTTTCCCCTCCATTCCAAAATGCTGCCATTGCTGCATTCTCGATGAGGTCATCATTTAGATCTGCGTCATCAAGCACGATGAACGGACTTTTCCCTCCCATTTCTAGCCCTACTCCCTTGATGTTGCTCTCGCCAGAGTAGCGCATAAAGTAACCGCCGACCTCAGTTGATCCCGTGAAAGAAACCACATCGATATCAGGATGACGGCCAATGGCTTCCCCGGCCGTTTCACCCAGCCCGGGAGTAACATTCAACACACCCGGAGGTACCCCAGCCTCGCTCGCGAGCTCCGCCAGATATAGTGCACTTAGAGATGTCTCCTCGGCTGGCTTCAGCACCACGGAGCATCCAGCAGCCAATGCAGGTGCTAATTTCCAGGCGGCCATGAGAAGAGGAAAATTCCAAGGAACAACTAAACCAACAACACCCACAGGTTCTTTCACAATCAGAGCGAGAGCTTCTTCCCCTGTGGACGCAACTTTGCCAAAACTTTTATCAATTAATTCGGCGTACCATTGGAAGCAAGTTGCCACTTCAGTTCCAATCTCATTTTGGCAGTCAGTGATCGTTTTTCCACTATCAAGACTCTCCATCACAGACAGGACATCAGAGTGGCGGCGGATTAAATCTGCAAGCCGAAGAAGAACTTCCTTTCGGTGCTCAGGAGCGGAACGCGACCACACGCCACTTTCAAACGAAGTTCGCGCAGCCGTCACAGCATTATCAATGTCTTCAGCATGACAGTGCGATACTGCACAAATTAGTTCTTCGGTAGCTGGATTAACGCTCTCGAATTTATGCCCGGCAGCGGCGTCCGTGAAATCCCCGTTGATGAACGCCTGACTCCTCAAAGGCAACGCGCTTTTCAGTTTATCGATCTCAGTCCTTGTCAATGCAGTCATGTAGCTTTTTGTTTCCTATTGGTGGATTCTTAATCTGTTTAAAAATAATCAGTCCCTCGTGAATCAATCGTATTGAATGCATCCATCTAACTCCTGACTATCATCCCACGTATCCCATAAATACGGATGCGAATCATTATCACCTTGGGGATATAGGCTTCTTCCCGCGTGAAATGTAATTTTATTGGCGCATCTTCTCTGATCTGATGCAAATTAGAGTCTATGGCCCCAGGTAAGGCGTGATTAAGCACCCGATCAGCGGCTTCTGTGCTCTCCATTAAAGCTGCGATATTGCTACCTGCCGTTCTTCTGGCATCGTGCAGTTTGGACTCGAAGCCAATTGCTTTTGACGCCTGCCGCCACTGATGACTCTTCGCCTTTAGGTCATCAGGAATCCAAGTCGTAATAAAGCCTTTGGTAAATCTGAACATTTCGCTCTCCATTGATTGTCATATTGTGACGACCATGGGGAGAAGAGCGCTAATCAGTTCCCGCCGAACTCTAATCTGTGGGAGCAAGAGAGGTTATTTTTTAACCTGTGGGAGTGGGAATCATCACAGAACCTCTAAGAAATGGTGGGCCGTGTAGGGATCGAACCTACGACCCGCTGATTAAGAGTCAGCTGCTCTACCAACTGAGCTAACGGCCCGGGCTTACTTCAAATATATTTTTAAGACATCCACTCCAAGTGCTTTTTCTTCTAGAGGATGCAACTAATTGTCAGTTTCTCTTTTGCGCAAATCTGATTTTACCGCAACGGTCACCAGACAGAAACACTGCGATCCACTATTCTGCAATCATATAAAACTTGCGAAGTGTCTCGGTGACCTCCCAAGTGCATTTTGTCCCCTTCGCGATAAAGAAAGTGTCTCCCGAGATAAAAGTGTCCGAGGAGCCATCGGCATTAGTCATCGTTACTGATCCTGAAATCACAGTCATCATTTCATGGACCGGATAGGATTCAATATCTTCTACGCATGGCGCACACTCCCACACCCCGTTAATCACCGAGCCATTCTCGGTTTGAAAAAAAGTATGGTTGGTTTCGCTTTGATTCGAGGTTGTGAACGCGCTGGCATCTATCATGTTGGACGGTTGCATGCCCGTCTCAGAATCGCCATTCACTAACATCCTGAAAACTAGCAACCCATCTTTAGTTTGATCAGTCATATCTTCATCCTTTCGATAATGTCTTCAAATATTACGCGGTATTGCACCGGTTCATTTTGTGAGCGAACAAACGCTTATTGAAAACAGACGCATTCCCAGCCAACCGATTTAGGCGACTTATCCTGAACCGCTTTGGGACGATTAAATTTAAATTGTGCGATCACGTAATACATCAGGAGTGGAAAACTCACCGGATTGCGTGCCCGGGTCGACAACGCCAAATTTTATCCAGCTAAAAAGTATTTTGTTAAATGACAAACAACTCACCGCTGGTGTTTAAATCACCAAACTGGGGTGACCGATGGGACTCGAACCCACGACGGCCGGAATCACAATCCGGGGCTCTACCAACTGAGCTACGATCACCATAGAACTCATATGAACTATCGATTATCCATTAAACCGATAGCTCTCGCCACTTAGCAACCCGCCCTATGCTGGTGTCGGGTGATAATGGCGCGCCCGACAGGACTCGAACCTGTAACCTACGGCTTAGAAGGCCGTTGCTCTATCCGGTTGAGCTACGGGCGCTCAAGCAACTAGAAAATGGTCGGGGCAGAGGGATTCGAACCCCCGACCCCCTGCTCCCAAAGCAGGTGCGCTACCAGACTGCGCTATGCCCCGACGTGATATCAATTCTGGCAGGGCCGCGATTTTAACGGATATCGGCAGACTAAACCCACATTCTCAGCGATTGTTTTTAAATAAATGAAGAGCTGGCGGATAAAATTCCTGCACGCTCATTATCAAGCTAACAAAAGAAAGTAAAAATGAGGCTTGTTTTTTTCAAAGTTAACCCCATTTTGAAGAAAATTCGACAGAAAAGTAAAAATCATAAAATTCTCCGGAGTTCCCTCAATGTCAGAAACTACATCTCCAAAAACCCATAGTTTCCAAACTGAAGTCAAGCAACTGCTTCAGTTAATGATTCACTCGCTTTATTCCAACAAAGAAGTTTTTCTGCGCGAACTGATCTCCAATGGCTCAGATGCCTGCGACCGACTACGGTTTGCCGCACTGACTGACGCCGGACTCATGGAAGATGGAGAAACACTGGGCATCCGGGTGAGTATCGATGAGGCCAACAAGACCATTACGATCAAAGACAACGGCATTGGAATGACTGAAGACGAGGTGATCGAGAATATTGGCACAATCGCCAGGTCAGGCACTAAACAGTTTTTGCAAGCGCTGAGCGGCGATGCCGCTAACGACGCCAACTTAATCGGGCAATTCGGAGTTGGTTTTTACTCTGCTTTTTTAGTCGCTCAGAAAGTTGAACTCATCACCTGTCACGCTGGACAACCTGACTCTACCGGCGTGCGCTGGGAATCCGAAGGCGAAGGCGAATACACCATTAATGCGATTGATGGCGTAGAGCGAGGAACAACGATCACGCTACATCTTCGTGACGAAGAAGAGGAATTCTCACAAGCTTACCGATTACGCAGCATTATCAGCCGATATTCTGATCACATCTCCCTACCGATTGAGATGCCCTCAGAAGATAAAGAAAAGAACGGTGAGTGGGAATCAATCAACAGTGGTTCTGCGCTTTGGTCGCGAGCCAAAAGTGAGGTCACTGAAGAAGAGTACACACGTTTTTATCAAACGTTGACTTATGACTCAGAGGATCCGCTGGCAACCCTTCATAACCGGGTGGAGGGAACGCTTGAATACACCTCTTTGTTTTTTATTCCGAAAAAAGCGCCTTTCGATTTATGGGATCGAGAGCAACGGCACGGGATTAATCTATATGTTCGTCGAATCTTTATCATGGATGATTCTAAGCATCTCATGCCTTCATATCTCCGATTCGTGCGCGGTGTCGTTGATGCCGCTGACCTGCCGCTAAACGTATCTCGGGAGTTTTTGCAAAATAACAAAAGCATTGATCGAATTCGGTCTGCGTCAGTAAAGAAGATTCTGGCTGAACTCAACCGTTTAGCGGAAAAAGAGCCTGAAACCTATTCCACTTTTTGGAAGGAATTCGGAAAAGTACTCAAGGAAGGAATCGTTGAGGATCAGGATAATAAGACCGTCATTTCCGATCTCTTGCGTTTTAATTCCACTCGAACCGACGGTGACGCCCAAAGCGAGTCACTGGCGTCGTATTTCAAAAGAATGCCAATAAAGCAAAAAGCGATTTACTACATTACGGCAGACTCTCATTACGCGGCCAGCACGTCACCACATCTTGAGATTTTCCGAAAAAATGACATTGAAGTCTTACTGTTAAGCGATCCGGTAGATGAATGGCTCGTCTCATCGCTAACCGAATATAAAGACAAGCCGCTCAAGTCGATCGCAAAAGGCGCGCTCGACCTTGATGATTTTTCAACCGAAGCCGACAAGAAAGCGAATGAGGATAAGGCAAAAGACCTCGAGTCCCTCACCGAAAAAATGCGGGAGCTCCTAAGCGAAAAAGTAAGCAGTGTTCGCGTGAGCCATCGACTCACCGACTCACCGGCCTGCTTGGTTGCAGATGAGTCGGACTTAGGTGGTAATTTAGAGCGGATCCTGCAATCGATGGGGCAAGCAGCGCCTGAGGCCAAACCGATCATGGAAGTAAACCCCGATCATCCTTTAATCAAGCAACTCAATCCTGAGCATCATCAGCTTGGAGATTGGACCCAGGTATTGTTTGATCAAGCGGCTTTGAGCGAGGGCGCGCCGATCACAGAACCGGCCGCATATGTCCAAAAAGTCAATGAGTTGCTCACAAAGGCCGTAATGCTGGAGAGTTAAAGCCGCCGGCCGGGAAATCAGGTCAGCGATGACCTGGCAGTTCTCTCGCATCAGCAACCCAGTCCAGAGCGCCTTTTAAATCAGGTACGGGATCACCATTCTGATCAACACAGTTACGACCAAAAACAAGTGAATCGTTCACTTCGCCAGAAGGACCAATTCGACTGTAATCAAAAAGGATGCTTCTGGAAATCTCTGCGCCCGCCTCAAGATGACACCCTGTGCCAATCCACGTGGGGCCATAAATTTGACAGCCCGACTCGATGTGAGATGCAGAACCGATGTACACGGGACCTTCAATCCTGACGTCGTCCCAGTCAACCTTCACATTTAAACCCGCCCAGATCTTTGGTCGTACTTCGGTGCCGGGCATTTGCACGCCACGCAATTTACCCCGCATCATTTGCTGATTAGCTTCCCAGTAATCACTCAGTTGTCCAATATCGATCCAGTTAAACGGCGCTTTTATTGCGTTAAAAGAAAGTCTTTTTTCAAGAATCAATGGAAAGAGTTCCCCACCGATATCAAAGTCGACCCCCCGAGGGATGAGATCCACAATCTCGGGCTCAAAAATATAGATCCCGGTATTAACGAGTTGAGATAACGCGTCCTCAGTTTTAGGCTTTTCCTGAAACGACTGAATCTGACCACTATCATCACAAACCACGACGCCGTAGTTCGAAGCACGGTCTTTCGCAACCTCCCGCACCACGATACTGGCCGCCGCACCCGACTGCCAATGCTTTCGAACAACGGCCGCGAGATCGAGATCGATCAATGCGTCACCACACACGACGACGAACGTATCGTCAAAAAATCCCCCAAAGTCCTGAATGCGCTTGATCCCACCTGCGGATCCAACCGGCGATGCAACCGTCTCTCCGGCTTCAATGTGGCCTTCAAACGAATAGCCAATCTGAGTCCCCCAGCGCCTACCGTCACCGAAATACCCTTCGATCGCGGGCGCAAAATGACTCACGTTGACCATGATTTGGTCAAAACCATGCTTAGCCAAATGCTCAACGAGGTACTCCATTACCGGCTTACCCAAAACAGGAATCATTGGTTTAGGCATGGCATGCGTCAGCGGCCTTACCCGCGTTCCCTTGCCCGCTGCCAGGATCATTGCTTTCATTAAAAAATCTCTCTTAAGCTCGACGCAAGTCTACCGTTAAGAGCCGCAATTCGCTATTCGCGCGGGTGCCATGCCTCAGCACCAGCGCTAAGCCGCGATATTTAATCTCTCGATGAACCCTTAGGCCACCCGGACTGCTGGCGCCTGTCCACCAACAAACGAGATTTCATCCGATTCGAGGTCAGCGATAATAGTGTCGCCCGGCGCAAAACGTCCCGAGAGAATCTCCTGCGCCAACGGATTTTCCAGATGAACCTGAATCGCCCGCTTCAGAGGTCGCGCACCAAATACCGAATCAAACCCCACATTGGTCAACTTTTCGATCACCGCGTCTGTCACATTCAACTGCAAGTCACGGTCAGAAAGTCGTGATTGGAGAGTGGCCACTTGTATCTTGGCGATCTCGTGAAGCTGCTCCCGAACCAAAGGATGAAACACAATAATATCGTCAATACGATTAATAAACTCAGGCCGAAAATGCTGTCCCACCACGCTCATGACCTGCTCTTTCATCACGGCATACTCATGACCTTCAGCTAACTCTCGAATTCGATCCGACCCTAAGTTTGAAGTCATCACAATCACCGTGTTTCTGAAATCGACCGTGCGGCCGTGGCCATCCGTGAGTCGCCCATCATCAAGAACCTGAAGAAGCACATTGAACACATCCGGATGCGCTTTTTCAACCTCGTCCATCAGGATTACCGAGTAAGGGCGTCGACGAACCGCTTCAGTCAAGTAACCTCCCTCCTCGTACCCCACATATCCTGGTGGCGCGCCAATCAGGCGTGCGACCGAATGTTTTTCCATAAATTCAGACATATCTATCCGAATCATGGACTCCTCGGTATCAAAAAGAAATGACGCGACAGCTTTCGATAACTCAGTCTTGCCTACACCGGTCGGACCCAAAAACAAAAAAGAGCCATAAGGTTTATTCGGGTCAGACAATCCAGCGCGAGAACGACGAATTGCATCAGACATTGCGCGAATCGCTTCATCCTGACCAATCACTCGCTTATGGAGTTCAGATTCCATGCGCAAGAGTTTGTCCCGCTCGCCCTCAAGCATTCGCGACACTGGGATTCCCGTCCATCGGGAAATCACCTCCGCAATTTCCTCGCTCGTGACACGATTACGGAGCAACTTTGCCTCCATATTGGGTTCATTTCCTTGAGCAGTAGACAGTTGCTTCTCAAGTTCAGGTATGCGACCGTACTGAAGCTCAGACATCCGGGCGAGATCTCCTGCTCGTCGCGCCGACTCCATATCGCCTCTCGCTTGATCGAGGGATTCCTTAATATGCTGACTGCCCTGAACCGCCGCTTTTTCAGATTTCCAAATCTCGTCGAGATCTGAATACTCACGTTCAATTTCATGAATCTCGACTTCTAGCGCCGCTAAACGCTTTTGGGATGCATCATCAGTATCTTTTTTAACGGCTTCTTTTTCAATTTTGAGTTGGATCAATCGACGATCAAGACGGTCCATAGATTCCGGTTTGGAGTCAATTTCCATCCGAATACGGCTCCCCGCTTCATCAATTAAGTCAATCGCCTTATCAGGCAATTTACGATCGCTGATATATCGGTGCGACAGTGTTGCAGCGGCCACAATGGCCGGGTCAGTTATGTCTACCCCATGATGGACTTCATACTTTTCTTTAAGCCCTCTCAGGATTGCAACAGTATCTTCCACCCCTGGCTCACCCACCAGCACTTTCTGAAATCGCCTTTCTAATGCAGCATCTTTTTCCACATATTTTCGATACTCATCAAGCGTCGTCGCTCCAATGCAATGCAGCTCTCCACGTGCAAGCGCGGGTTTGAGCATGTTACCCGCGTCCATCGCGCCTTCCGCTTTGCCAGCGCCCACCATGGTGTGCAACTCGTCTATAAACAAAATAACCTGGCCTTCCTGTTTGGTTAAGTCATTCAGCACCGCTTTGAGGCGCTCCTCAAATTCACCGCGAAATTTAGCCCCTGCGATTAGTGCACCCATATCCAGAGATAACAAACGCTTGCCACGCACACCCTCAGGCACTTCGCCATTAACAATCCTCTGCGCCAGACCCTCTACGATTGCCGTTTTTCCGACGCCGGGCTCTCCAATCAAAACTGGATTATTTTTAGTCCGGCGCTGGAGCACCTGAATCGTTCGCCGAATTTCTTCATCGCGTCCAATTACAGGATCTAAACGACCCTGTTCGGCACGCTCAGTCAAATCGATCGAGTATTTATCCAAAGCCCCGCGCTGGCCTTCCGCATTTGGGTCATTTATGGTCTCGCCGCCCCTGATATCGTCAATTGCCTTCTCGATGACGTCTTTGCTAACCCCTTCTGCGCTCAATATTTCTTTTATTGGCCCTTTATCTTCAATACTTGCCAATATAAAAAGCTCGCTCGAGATAAATTGATCACCGCGTTTCTGGGCCAGCTTATCCGTCAGATTCAAAGCTCGCATAAGATTTTGTGAAATCTGGACATCACCACCGATGCCTTCAACTCTGGGGCACTGATCCAAGGCATTGCCAAGACTGGAACGCAGACGATTGATATTCACGCCCGATCGCATCAAAAGTGAGCGCGAACTTCCACCTTCCTGATCCAATAACGCCAGCATGAGGTGAGCTGGCTCTATAAACTGATGGTCCCGACCTAGCGCCATACTCTGCGCATCCGATAGCGCCGCTTGAAACTTATTTGTTAATTTATCCATTCTCATAATCAATCTACTCCTTACAGTCGGTCGATCTGCGAGACGATTAACCGATGTCTTTATTTTTACCTTAGTAAAGATGGGGGTAAAATTAAAAAATTAAACCCCAAAGTCCGCCACACGCCAAAGCAAAATTACCTTTAAATAGGCATTTCGAGAACATTATGAATTCACCACAGCACCCGGAAGGCATTGCTTTACAAGTCCGCGAAGCGCTTGCTGAAGATGTCGGCGATGGCGATTTAACAGCCATGCTGGTTGATGCCAATCAGGTCTTCACTGCGACATTAATCAGTCGTGAGCCAGCAATTGTCTGCGGAGGCCCGTGGATTACCGCAGTCTTCAAACAACTCGATCCCAGTATTGAGGTTGAATTTCTTCTGCAAGATTCAGAGCCCATTACGGCAATGCAGACCTGGTGCACTGTAAAAGGGCCGGCACGCGCCCTTCTGACAGGAGAACGAACGGCATTAAATTTCGCTCAGGCGCTATCAGGAACCGCAACCGCAACCCGGGCAATGATCGATCAAATTGCTGGCACTCGTGCGCAATTACTAGACACCCGGAAAACCCTTCCCGGCATGAGAGCGGCCCAGAAATATGCGGTCCGGTGTGGTGGGGGTGTCAATCACAGGATGGGGCTTTATGACGGCATCTTAGTCAAAGAAAACCATATTCGCGCCGCAGGCTCTATCGCAAACGCAATAAATCTTGCATTAAAAAATCCAAAAGGTGTCGCACTTGTTGAAATTGAAGTTGAAAATCTCAGTGAATTTTCGCAAGCGCTTGACGCTGGCGCCAAACGCATATTGCTCGACAACTTCTCAAATACGGATCTAGAAAAGGCCGTCGCACTAAATAACGGACAGGTCGAATTAGAGGCCTCGGGTAACGTTAACCTGAAGACCATTAGAGCAATTGCAGACACCGGCGTGAACTTTATCTCGTGCGGTCAAATCACCAAAGATATAAAAGCAATTGACCTAAGTCTTCAGTTTTCGACCTGAGCATCAAACTCCAATAACCAGCGCTCAAGTTGATTTGCCGTTACCGGCCCTATATGCGTTTTCAGAAGTTCACCGGTCGGCGATAAAAAAAACGTTGAGGGCAGACCCTTTAACGGTTCCATCGGGACGAGCGGCTCATCGCCAATCAACAACACTGGATAATTTATGTTGAGTTCTTCAGCAAAGTCCCGAATCTGATCAACCGGTGTTTTTTCGAAAGCGATGCCAATGACTTCAATCCTGTCGCCGAACGTGTTGCGAAATTCAATGAGATCCGGAATCTCCTGAATACATGGCCCACACCAGGTCGCCCAAAAGTTCACGAGCAATAACCGCCCCTGATAGTCGGAAATTCGCTTATTTTCACCATAAATATCGACTAGTTCATATTCAATGGGCGCAGCCAATAAGAAATTGGGGCTCAAGCTAATAAACCAAGCCAAAAGCACCGATCGAATTAGTAGATTGCGTTTCATAAGTATTTCTATTTATATTTTAGGATATCCCAAATGACATAAGCGAGATCACATCCCGGACTAGCAATAGTTTAGCGTTTTCAATACATTCTAAAGATGAACGAATATTCCTAGAAACAAAATGCCAAAAAAATCGAACGTCGCCATGTTTTTTCTTGCCAGCAGTTTGCTCGCTTCGACTGCATCGCTTGCAGATGGTCCTCCCGCGGGGGGAGATGCGAACGCCTGGTGCGAAGCAAATCAAAATGCTTGTGTCACATGGTGTGAGACACGCCCGGACGAAGAGATTTGTCAGGAGCCTGAGTGCGACTAGGATTCAAAACAAGATGAGTTCGAAAGTTTGCTGTAACCACCTTAACCATAACCATAACCAAAGGAGATTAGTTTGAAGACTCTCAAAATAGTACTCGGAGGAATGCTGAGCATGGCGCTGTTAGGGCCTGTCTCTGCAAACAAGCCGGTTGGTATCTGGGGCGATCAGATGGAAGTGACCGTGACCCATAACGGAACCTCAACCGATATCACGCGGAACCAGGACAACAAGAATACGGTCAATCCGGCATTCGCAAAAACTTCGCGTCCTTGCCCGCCTTTTTGTATTCAGCCCTCTGTCTTGGCACCGGGCGTCGAAACAATCGCAGAGCGTGAGCTCATGCATTACGCCGAGATGATGAGCAATGGTGACTCTTCAATTATTGTCATCGACTCTCGAACCCCGGACTGGGTGGCGAAGGGCACCATTCCAAGCGCGATCAACGTGCCTTGGACCAGTCTGAATCCAGCTAAAGGAGCGACGCCAATTGATATCGCCGAGCTTATGCAGTCGGTTTTTAATGTGACTGAAAGCGAAGGTCTTTTTGACTTCTCCGATGCCAAAACTGCAGTCATGTTCTGCAACGGCATGTGGTGCGGTCAATCGCCGAACAACATCAAAAACTTGCTCAAATTCGGATATCCTGCCCACAAAATCAAGTGGTATCGGGGCGGCATGCAGGATTGGGAGATCTTGGGCCTGAGCACAGCCAAACCTTAAGTAAGATCTTTCTAAAAGTTGTTCAAAAAGGCGGGGCTTAGCCCCGCCTTTTTATTGAATTCATTATTGAGTCGATCGCTCAATCCAGATCAGAGACGCCATTCGGCCACACTGCCCCTGTCGGCGATATGAATACCAGCGCCGTTCATCAGAATACGTGCAATGGTCGCTCGAACTAACAGCATAAACACCAGCACGCTCAAGACGCTTTACGATCAAACTGGGTAGGTCTGCAAAGAGCTTGTCACCATCTGCCAGAAAAAATATTTCATCTTCGTGCGAAACCAGTAATTTATCTTTAACCTCACGGCCAATTTGAAAACAATCGGGTCCAATCGTCGGGCCGACTGATGCGATAATTTCCCGGCTGTCGCTCGGCATCAAAGCCAGCGCTTTCTCGATAATACCGGCGGCAATGCCCCGCCAGCCCCCATGCAAAAGCGCGACAAAAGTGCCCTGCCGATCGGTCAGAAAAATAGGCGCGCAATCAGCCGTCAAAATCACGCTTACGACACCAGAACGGCAAGTAAAGCTACCATCCGCCCGCTTTCGCGGATCAGGTTGATCAAGATTCGTGATCTCGGTCCCATGCACCTGCTCTAACCAAAATGGATTTGCGGGCAGATTTAAACCCTGTTTCAACAGGCGGCGATTGGATTCCACTCTCATCGTTGCATCGCCCACATGCTGAGCCAGATTAAACCCGCTAAATGGGTCCGTAGCATTGGCATACACACGCTCGGTCGTTAATGCTCTAACCCACCGTGGCACCGGCCAATTAGGCTCGATCCAACTCATCAACTCGTCAGAAACAGGTTTGCTCTGCATCTTCTGAAAGCGCTTTTGTCAGTAAATCCATATCTGCAGGCATCGGACTCGCCCAAAGAAGGGATTCACCGGAAACGGGATGATCGAACCCGAGCTGGGTGGCGTGGAGTGCCTGGCGTCCAAATTTCCGCAGTGCATCGATTACCCGATCTGACGCTTGAGCGGGTATTCGAACGCGACTCCCGTAAAGAGAGTCACCCACCAAGGGGAATCCAAGATGCGTCATGTGGACCCTAATCTGATGGGTTCGGCCAGACTTTAACTTAAGTCCTAACAAACTATGGGAACGAAAACGCTTGAGCACTCGATACTGGGTTTCAGCAGACTTACCGGTTTCAGTCACCGCCATTTTAATTCGATCTCTAGGATGCCTACCGATCGGGGCATCAATATCACCCCCGCTAATGGGGCAACCGTTAACCACGGCAAGATACTCTCTCACAACTTCGCGGCGTTCAAGTGTTTGAATTAAATATCCTCGCGCACGTTCGCTGAGTGCAACCACAATTAAACCACTGGTATCTTTGTCAAGGCGGTGAACAATTCCAGCGCGCGGCAGTGAAGCGGTATTCGGATATCGATACAAAATGGCATTTGCCAATGTTCCAGATCCATTGCCCGCACCTGGATGAACCACCAGGCCAGCCGGTTTGTTAATGACGACCAAATCGGCGTCCTCATATTCAATTGAGAGATGGAGATCCTCCGGCGCCCATTTAAGGGATGGCAGCTCGGGCACAGCCAGACTTAAAACCTCTCCCCCTGAAACAATCAAGCGCGGCGAAGGAATACGATCGCCCATTAGAATCCGTCCTTGCTTTAACCACACTTGGAGCTGTGAGCGGGAATAAGGCGGAAAAACAGACGGCATCACCTTATCCAGTCGAGACCCGATAGCAGATTCAGGGATTGCCCCCACTAATACGTCATTTGATTCATCTGAGGTAGTCACAATTGCGATCTTTTTCGAATGGTTTTCAAAAGTATAATAGGGCGAAATGATCTCAAGACTTTTACATTATCATCTTGGTGCTCTTTCAAAAGGGTGTTTTGCCGCCATTATCATTTTAATTGGCTCTGGATGCTCCATTCTGGAAGTTGCCGACGAAACCGCTAATTGGACCGTCGAGGACTTCATGAATGAGGGTCAAGCACAAATGGCCGACAGTGCCTGGTCGGGCGCCATTGCGACCTATCGTCAAATGCTCGGCAGGTTTCCCTACGGACGATACGCTGAACAAGCCCAATTGGATATCGCCTACGCTTATTTAAAAAATAGCGAGCCTGCCTTGGCCGCATCAAGTGCAGATCAATTTATTCGGATGCATCCAACACATCCCAATGTCGACTATGCTTATTATCTCAAAGGCTTATCGCTTTTCGAGCCGCCAGACGGATGGCTTGATGTCATTTCGGGTGTCAATCCTGCTAACAATGACATCCAGCCCGTTCAAGAGGCGTTCTCGGTTTAT
>JADHSN010000033.1 GCA_016776875.1 Gammaproteobacteria bacterium
GAAGTAAATTTGATTAGTGGACCAACGACATTGAGTCCTCCAAGAGATGTGGTACTTCATCAGGTTCGCTCAGCCGATGAAATGCTGAACGCCGTAAAACGCACCACAACAGATTGTGATATTTTCATTGGCGTTGCTGCCGTCGCGGACTACCGGCCTTCCCAGACCGAAACATCGAAAATCAAAAAAGACGCCAAGCAAGTCACCCTTGAACTCATCCGAAATCCGGATATTCTTTCCTGGGTCACGTCACAAGAAAACAAACCTTTCACTGTGGGGTTTGCTGCAGAAACCGATAGCCCTTTAGAGCATGCCCGACAGAAACTAGAAAAAAAATCACTCGATATCATTGCCGTGAATCACGTGAGCGAGAGTCATAGCCCCTTTGGTAGCGATGATAATCAACTCGTTGTGATTACCCGCGGCGAAGACATTGACCTTGGACGGCACCCGAAAACTCGTCTTGCATCGATGCTTGTCGACACCATTTCAAAAAAATTTCATGAATCCTATAAAACTTAAGATTATTGATTCCCGGTTGGGAAATGAATTCCCCTTCCCTTCCTACGCAACGTCAGGCTCGGCCGGTATTGATCTCGTCGCCTGCCTTGAGGAACCCATTACTATTTCGCCCGGCGGGTGTGAACTGATTCCCAGTGGGATCGCAATTCATATCGATGATTCATCGCTGGCAGCCGTTCTGCTTCCCCGCTCAGGCTTGGGACATAAGCACGGCATTGTGTTGGGGAATCTTGTCGGCCTAATTGATAGCGACTATCAGGGTCAGATAATGATTTCGTGCTGGAATCGGGGAAACAAGGTTTTCGAGATCGCTCCGGGGGATCGTATCGCCCAAATGGTGCTCGTGCCTGTTGTGCAATGCCAGTTCGAGGTTGTTGATGATTTTACGGAGACCGACCGGGGAACCGGTGGATTTGGTCATACGGGAACGCAGTAACAAATCCGTCCTCCCGACGAATCAAAACGATCGAGGGTGAGTGTGCGCGTCAAATACAGGTCAAGCACTCGAGCATCATCGGCCAATACGTTATAATCGACGCGGCTTAAACCTAAATCTCGTAATTTTCACTCACCGGTTCTAAACTTTACCGAATGAGCAACAAGTCTGGTTCGGAATGGCGTCATTCCCTTGAATCCTTATCCGGGGAGAGTCGCGCCTATCTTGAAGGCGTTTACGAGCAGTTTTTATCGAATCCGAAAAATGTCTCCGCTGAATGGCAGTCTTTTTTTTCCGAGATGCCTTCACGCCCGGATCTTCAATCAAACCAAATAATCGAAACTCAATCATCCGCGGATCAGACCGATCGGGAACGCAAGCAAGGGGCGGTCCTGCGTCTCATCAACGCTTATCGAACACGCGGTCACAGTGCCGCCAATCTTGATCCGCTAGGTATCATCAAGCCGGAGATCCCAGAAGACTTCTCTCTTGATTTTCAGGGCCTAGAGGAGAGTGATCTCGCGAAAACTTTTGATTCAGGGTCGCTCGCGTGCGGGAAACCCAGACTAACACTTGCAGAGATATGTCAACTTTGTGAGGCGGTCTACTGTGGTCCGTTAGGGGTGGAGTATATGCATATTACGAACACCCAGGAAAAGCGCTGGTTGCAAGAACGACTTGAAATCAGCCCCGTCCGGCCTAAAGAAGACAATCAGTTTCGTAAACATATTCTCCAACGATTAACCGCAGCCGAAGGGCTCGAGCGTTACTTACATAAACGATTTGTGGGTCAAAAAAGATTTTCACTCGAAGGGGGTGAGACGCTTATACCGGCGCTTCAAGAGTTAATTCAGCAGTGTGGCCAACGCGGAGCGAAGGAAATCGTCATTGGGATGGCGCATCGCGGTCGCCTCAATGTCCTGGTCAATATTTTAGGGAAATCACCAGAAGATCTTTTTAGCGAATTCGAAGGTAAAGTTGACGAGATCGGTAATGATTTAAATACGGGTGACGTTAAATATCATCAGGGCTTTTCTGCAGATATCGATACACCAGGTGGGATCGTACATGTCGCTTTGGCGTTCAATCCCTCACACCTTGAAATTATTGATCCCGTTGTTGAAGGTTCGGTCCGCGCCCGACAGGATCGTCGTGGCGATCACGAAAAAGACGAGGTCATTCCCATTCTGATCCACGGCGACGCGGCTTTTGCGGGGCAAGGCGTTGTAATGGAAACCTTGAATATGTCCAACACGCGTGGCTTCTCTACGGGCGGCACGATTCACCTGATTATTAATAATCAAATTGGATTTACAACCCGAAACCCTTTAGACGCTCGCTCAACACCTTACTGCACCGAGATTGCGAAGATGGTGCAGGCGCCCATCTTTCATGTTAACGGTGATGATCCAGACGCGGTGTTGTTCGCGATGAGAGTCGCGCATGACTTTCGCATGGCTTTTCATAAAGACGTCGTCATTGACATCATTTGTTATCGACGCCTTGGTCATAACGAGGCAGATGAGCCTTCAATAACACAGCCCTCCATGTATCGAGTGATTCGGGATATGCCGACCACTCGACAACGATATGCCCAGCGACTCGTTGATGAGCGCGTCATAGCCGATTCAGACGCCGACGTGCTTGTGACTGAGTATCGCGACGCAATGGACAACGGCCGTGTCGTTAACCCGCCCGCGCGGAACCCGGATGAGTCGCTTTTTCTTGTCGACTGGACGCCTTACCTCGATGTGAGTTGGACTGAACCCGCCGAAACCAGTATTCCGCCTGATCGCATCCTTTCGCTCAATAAAAAACTAATCACGCTACCCGAAGGCTTTGAGCCTCACTCTCGCGTCGCTCGAATCCTGGCCGACCGCGACAAAATGGCGCATGGCGAGCTTCCGATGGATTGGGGTTTTGCAGAGACGCTGGCCTACGCCTCTTTAATCGACGATGGTTATTCAGTTCGGCTGTCAGGCCAGGATGCCGGTCGGGGCACATTTTCTCACCGACATGCCGTACTCAAAAATCAAACACGTCGACAGCCTTATGTTCCGTTGCGGGAAATTGGTAGTGATCCGTCGAAGTTTCTCGTTATTGATTCTTTATTATCGGAAGAAGCCGTTCTTGGTTTTGAATATGGCTATGCGACGACTGAGCCACGTACGCTGACGATCTGGGAGGCGCAGTTTGGAGATTTTGCTAATGGCGCTCAGGTCGTAATCGATCAATTTATAAGTAGCGGAGAAGCAAAATGGCAGAGACTATGCGGTCTTACGCTGCTACTCCCACATGGTCTGGAGGGGCAAGGCCCCGAACATTCATCCGCCCGACTCGAAAGATTTTTACAATTGTGCGGCGACGATAATATGCAGGTTTGTGTGCCCACCACGCCAGCACAATTCTTTCATCTGCTTCGTCGCCAAATGATCAGGCCTCTGCGTCGTCCCCTTATTGTCATGACGCCTAAAAGCCTTTTGCGACATCGGCAATCGGTATCGGACATATCAGAATTGTCGAGCAACGAATTTCTAAATGTAATCGATGACCCTCAGATTGAGAATCGCAAGGCAGTTACACGAATCGTGCTTTGCAGTGGCAAGGTCTACTTCAGTCTCATCGACGCGCGGGCAAAATCTGATGACTTTAAAACAGCAATCGTCAGGATTGAGCAGTTGTATCCCTTCCCGCAGGATCAACTGGAATCAATATTGAAAGAATATCCAAAATGTAAGACAGTAGTTTGGTGCCAAGAGGAGGCTCGAAATCAGGGCTCCTGGCACCGGATTCAGAATCAATTGAGTCGAGCCATTAGCAGTGACCAGCAACTGGTGTACGTGAGTCGGGAACCATCCGCCTCCCCCGCGGTCGGCTCCCACCAAAAGCATGTCGAGCAGCAGGAACAATTGGTAAAAGAAGCGCTAGACGATGACTTTTCCCCCAATTTGAAAGCGGTAGGAGAATAATCCGTGTCGGTTGAAATCAAAGTGCCCTTGTTGCCTGAGTCTGTCCCTGACGCCACGATGCTTCGATGGCATGTCAAAAAAGGCCAGCACGTCAGGCGTGATGAAAATCTAGTAGACATCGAGACTGAAAAAGTCGTGCTCGAGGTGCCTGCACCACAAGACGGCGTGATCTCCGAGATTCTCTATGTTGAAGGCGACACGGTCTTGGCGAATGACGTTATTGCGATCTTTGATGATAGCGCCACAACAGCCGAGACCTCATCTGAAACGGTCGATACCGATAACCCAGTTGCAGATTCGGTGGCGCTCAACGTTGTCGAAACGACAGCATCTGCCGATCCCCCAGAGAAAGCGGAGGCCCGTCTTTTGGACGAGCCGGCAAATTCGCCATCGACCGGATCCGCCGGTCCGGCCGCAAAACATGCAGCGGCCGAAACCGGGATTGATTTGGCTCATGTTTCTGGAACCGGTCCGAGGGGTCGGATCCTCAAGCAGGATGTTCTAGCGCAAAGCCGAAAGTCCAATGAGCACCCACCTGTCAGTCAAGCGCGTGAACCGCGCCGCGAGCCTATGTCACGGCTTCGCAGGGCAATCGCGGGAAGACTCGTCAATGCTCAGCATGAGGCGGCCATCCTGACGACATTTAATGAAGTTGATCTTCATGAAATAAAAGCGATCCGCGCACGATACAAAGAGACTTTTGAGGAAACGCATGGCGCGCGTCTTGGGTTTATGTCGTTTTTTGTAAAAGCGTGCTCGGAAGCCCTGAAACGCTATCCCATCATTAATGCATCTGTTGATGAGGACGATATCCTTTTTCATGATTACTACGATATTGGTATCGCTGTCTCCTCCCCACGTGGATTGGTTGTTCCTGTGTTACGAGATGCGCAAAAACTGGGATTAGCAGAGATTGAGCTCGCAATTGCAGATTTTGGCGATCGCGCGCGCAATGGAAACCTCGGAATGGATGATCTTGCAGGGGGGACATTTACGATTACAAACGGCGGCGTGTTTGGATCAATGCTTTCAACGCCCATTCTGAATCCGCCACAAAGCGCGATACTCGGGATGCATAAAATTCAGGATCGGCCTGTTGCGATCAGCGGGGAGGTTGTTATCCGACCCATGATGTACATGGCGCTTTCCTATGACCATCGAATCATCGACGGCGCTGACGCGGTTTCTTTTCTGGTTGCGGTTAAAGAAACACTTGAAGATCCTGCCCGACTGCTTCTCGAACTCTAGGTTTAAATTTTTCAATCCCCTGGGAGCCCATTCAAACCCGTTTTTGCGATCACTGCCATGACAGAAAATGAATTTGATGTTGTCATCATTGGTGCGGGGCCAGGGGGTTATGTCGCCGCGATTCGGTGCGCACAATTAGGATTAAAAACGGCGTGCATCGACCGATGGGTAACCAGTAGCAATACGGCCTCTCCAGGTGGCACCTGCCTGAACGTCGGATGCATTCCTTCAAAAGCACTGCTTGAGTCATCGGAGCGTTATGAGCAGATGCAACTGCATGCTTCAGATCACGGCATTGCTGTAACGGGCATCTCAGTAGATGTCCCCAAAATGCAAACGCGCAAAGACAAGGTGGTCAGAGACCTTACCGGTGGAATCACCGCACTGTTCAAATCAAATAAAGTAACCTTCATAAGCGGTCACGGCGTGCTCGCCAACAAAGGTCGGGTGGACGTGACCCTTAATGATGGATCGACACAAAACCTTCATAGTAGGCATGTCATTCTTGCGAGCGGTTCCACGCCGGTTTCTCTTCCCGGCATTGAAGTCAATAACGAGACTATCTTTGATTCCAGCGGCGCACTTGAATTTCAGGACGCGCCCAAGACGCTGGGCATCATCGGTGCAGGTGTCATTGGACTGGAACTCGGCAGCGTCTGGAGACGTCTGGGCTCGTCAGTTGTAATTCTTGAAGCGCAGGAATCCCTACTCCCTATCGCTGATCCGATGATTGCCCGGGAGGCTAAAAAACAGTTTACCCAACAAGGTTTGGACATTCGCCTAAGTTGTAAAGTGAACAAAGTGCAATCAAGTCAAACCGGATGCGTCGTTGAATACCAATCGTCCGAGGGTCAACAGAAATTGGAGGTTGAGCGACTGATCGTCGCCGTCGGGCGGCGCCCCTATAGTGATCGCCTACTCGGACCGGAGTGCGGTCTGAAACCGAATGATCGGGGACTCATTGACGTGGACGATAAATGCGAGAGTGCTTTGCCGGGGGTTTGGGCCATTGGCGACCTTGTGCGTGGCCCCATGCTTGCGCACAAGGCATCTGAAGAAGGTATTGCCGTTGCCGAACAAATAGCGACCGGCATCAGTCATGTTGACCTAAATATTGTTCCGTGGGTGATCTACACTCACCCCGAGATTGCCTGGGTCGGCGCGACAGAACCGGAACTCGAGGCATCAAACGTTGAATACAACGCCGGTATATTCCCCTTTGCGGCATCCGGTCGCGCTCAGGCGGTTGGCGCGACTGCCGGATTTATCAAAATACTTGCCGATACGAAAACTGACCGCATTCTGGGAGTCCATCTGATTGGAAAGCAGGCCTCGGAAATGGTCAATGAGGCGGTCTTCGCGATGTCGATGGAAGCCACTTCTGAAGATCTTGCTCGAACCGTTCATGCCCATCCCACGCTAGGAGAGGCCCTGCATGAAGCCGCTCTCGCCTCTGACCGACGCGCGATTCATAAAGCCAATCGATAACCCCCGCCCTCAACTTCGGTCAGCCCGCGCATAGAAAAGCGCTTTTATGGTAGAATCCGGCCTCGCTCGACAGGATTATCAGCGCAGACGCCGCGTATTTTTTGCGCAACTTAACCTCCTAGCGCTTACCATTTTTTAAACTCATGAAAAAAGCCGAACCCGTACTCAATACCGAAGAATTCCCGCATCTCTGCTATAACGTCGTCACGATTGAAAAAGCAGAACTTCCAAGTGGCGGATCTGACGGCACCTGCTACCGGTACGTCGTCGCCAATTCTGTATCTTCAGTGACTGGATATCGCCAAGGCACAAAGCGTGAAGTGTCGCAATATTGCGTTACGCTCATCGAAGACCTCAACCTGCGGACAATTCCAAAGAAAAAAGCCTGACGCAGGTCTTATTAAGCTGAAATTTGATCAGCGCCCTTTCGACTTCTGTGACCGTATTCGCCGTCTTCTGAGCCGAAACCATGGGACCATCAGTTGAACCTATTACGCTAACCCGGTTAGCGCTCATCCTAATTCCCGTTTTGGTCGTTGTTGCAATACAGTGGCGATGGTCTTTATCGGGCCGAACCTCAATTTATGGTTTGGCAAGGATGGTGACACAACTTCTAGTTGTTGGTTACGTATTAATCTTTCTTTTTGATTCTGATCAGCCCCTTCTTGTTCTTACAATCCTCGCGGTCATGATTATTGTCGCAAGCTGGATCGCGCTTCGACCGCTTAGATTCAAAATCAAATCCCTCTACTTGATCGCGATCGGGGCAATCTCGATCGGAAGTCTCCCGGTCCTTGTTATCTCAACCCAATTGGTGATCCAAGTAGAGCCCTGGTTCGAACCCCGATACCTGATCCCACTAGCCGGCATGATTTTTTCAAACGCGATGAACTCGGTAAGTATTGCAGCAGAACGATTCCAGGCTGAACTAGACCGAGATTCGACGCCTATCCAAGCGCGAAATATCGCCATGAACGCGGCCATGATTCCTTTAGTCAACTCGTTATTCGCAGTGGGAATCGTTTCTCTTCCCGGAATGATGACAGGACAGGTGTTGTCCGGCATTTCCCCCCTGATTGCCGCTCGTTATCAGATACTTGTCATGTGCATGTTATTTAGTGCATCAGGAATATCGGCTGCCTGCTACTTAAATTGGCTGACAAGACGAAAGATAAATACCCCCTAAGGGGATCGATCAAACAACTGCAAAACAAGCGCGATGAGTAATATTCCACCGCCGACTAACGTTGCTCCGGTTGGAATCTCATTAAACGCAATCAAGACCCATATCGGGGCCAAGACCGGCTCACCCAAAGAAAATAGCGTCAATTGGACCGCGGGTACCGTTTGAGCCGCGAGCGCAAACAGCACGCTACCGAGTCCCAGTTGCACGACGCCAAGCGCAGAGCACCATAAGGCCTCTGCTAACGGTATCAACAGTCCAACCCCTGTCGCAAAACTCATTCCACAACTAATCAGCGTACCCACAAACCCCCCGCACAACACGGCAGGCGTCATATCTAAATTTTTTCCTATCCGAAGACTGACGGCATAGGCGCCAAAAAACATAATCCCCAGAATGGCAACAGAAACACCAAATAAGTCGCCCACCTGAAGCCGTCCACCCACCATAATGGCAATACCCACAAACGCAAGGCCAATGCTAATCCAGCCACGCTTATGGGTCTGCTCTCGAAGGACAATTTTCCCAAGCAGGGCTGCAAAAACGGGAGCCGCTGCCATGACAAAAACGGCAACCGCCACCGTTGTGTACTTCAGTGCCACAACATTACAAAGCATGGCCCCGCTTAACAAACAGCCCGCGAAAAACCCTTTCTTTCCGCTTTTCCTAATCACAGACAGCCCTGACCGTCGATATCTCAGCAGAATCACAAGGCCAACGAAAAGCGTCAGCGACGCACAGCGGTAGAAGTTAATCTGCCACTCAGTTGCCACACTGAGGGATTTCACGACCACCCCTGCGAGACTCCAAAAAACCGGAGCCAGAATGGCAAAAAGATAATGATGTTTCAAACCTTACTCCTAAGCTGTAATCTTCATCTCTAAGGTTTAAAAAAATCAAAAAAGAAAGATTATGTCCAAACGCATTAAATGGTATTTTGACTTTATATCGCCTTTTTCATATTTACAGTTGAAAAGGCTTGAGCAAGCAAAACACTCTTTTGAAATCGAAATGATTCCTGTCTTGTTTGCAGGACTGCTAAAAAAGTGGGGGCATAAAGGTCCTGCTGAAATAGAACCCAAACGCCTCGATACTTATACGTTCTGCCAGTGGTATGCCGATACCCATGATATTCCATTTCAGGTGCCACAAGCCCATCCATTTAACCCGCTTTCGTACTTGAGATTATGCATCGCCCTCGGTAGCACCCCCCAAGGTATTCAGGATATTTTTAATTTTCTTTGGGGCGAATGTCCTCCCGTCCATCAGGCGGAAGCGATTCAGGGTTTAGCTAAGCGTCTCGGCGTTACCCATCTGGATCAACTTCTTTCAGATCCTAGGGTCAAAACGGAATTAATAAGCAATACCGAAAGCGCAATTGAAGACGGGGTATACGGCGTACCTACGTTCGTTATCGACGAGCAACGATTCTGGGGCCTCGATCAGATGGATATGATGCTCGATTTTCTAGAACGCGGAATGATGATTGATGCCGGGGAATACGAACGACTGACGAAACTGCCATACGGCATCCGGCGCTCCTGAAAATATAAACTGATCGGGGGACTGCGGATGATGCCGTAGATATTCCTTAGAAATTGGCGCGCCCGGAGAGATTCGAACTCCCGACCTCATGGTTCGTAGCCATGCACTCTATCCAACTGAGCTACGGGCGCTTTCGTTTACAATTTTACCACGCGACGCTGGAACTGATGCGGAATCAAATGGCGGAGAGAGAGGGATTCGAACCCTCGATGGAGCTACTAACCCCATACTCCCTTAGCAGGGGAGCGCCTTCAGCCGCTCGGCCACCTCTCCGTTTAAATTGAAACTTTTGTTATAGGATATTTATTCCAAATCCTGCAGATCGGTCGTATCTGCCTCTGGCTTCAATCGAGTCAGAATTTCTTTACGATTAACGACAACGTCGCGGGGCGCGTTAACTCCAATCCTGACCTGGCCCCCTCGAACTTCGAACACGGTAACCTCGATGTTATCACCAATAGTTAACGTTTCCCCCACTCTCCTAGTCAGAATAAGCACTGAAATCCGTTCCTTTATCTCACGCTGCAATTTAGGCGCAAGACTATCGCCATATTTTTATCGAAGAATATTATTTTACACCACCACAATGGCTACGATCATTCTCCTCCGAGGGGCTCCAGACTTTCCTCAGTAGGATCGGCGTCAAGCTCAAATGCCTTATGTAGCGTTCGAACCGCAAGCTCCAGATACTTATCATTCACGCCAATCGAGATCTTAATCTCCGAGGTCGAGATTAACTCGATGTTAATCCCTTCTCGAGCTAACGCTTCAAACATCTTCGCTGCAATACCTGAATGAGAGCGCATGCCAACCCCAACAATTGCAATCTTAGCCAAGGTATCGTCGCCTGCCACCTCGCGGGCCGCTAAATTTTCTGAAATTTCCTCCAGAAGCTTCTTTGCTACAGGATATTCGCCACGATTAACGGTAAACGTGAGATCCGTGGTGCCATCTTGGGCAACATTCTGGATAATCATATCGATATTCAGGTGCGCCTCTGAAAGCGGACCAAAAATCTGTGATGCAATTCCGGGCTCGTCCGGGACCCCGCGAATCGTCAGTTTGGCTTCGTCCCGGTTATAGGCAATGCCAGCAATAAGCGGCTCTTCCATATCCCTCACCTCATGTGTAATCAATGTGCCTGGTCCATCCTCAAAAGAGGATAAAACCCTTAAAGGAACTCTATATTTTCCAGCAAACTCGACTGATCGGGTTTGCAAGACCTTAGCGCCCTGGCTTGCAAGCTCCAGCATCTCTTCAACCGTAATCTGATCCAGCCGTCTTGCCTCGGGGACGATCCGGGGGTCAGTGGTGTAGACGCCATCAACATCCGTAAAAATTCTGCACTCATCAGCCTTAAGCGCTGCCGCCATTGCCACCGCGGTGGTATCCGAGCCGCCCCGGCCTAACGTCGTGATATTTCCGCTTTCGTCCGCACCCTGAAAACCTGCAATCACAACGACCCGACCCTGCTCCAGATCCTCTCGCACTTTGGCATCGTCAATCCCAAGAATCCGGGCTTTACCATGAATGTTATCGGTGAGAATTCGCACCTGGCTGCCCGTGTATGAGCGAGCCTCAACTTCAAGTTTATTCAGCGCCATTGACAATAGCGCGATAGTGACCTGTTCACCCGTTGAAACAAGAACATCCATCTCTCGGGCTTCCGCATCCGGATTGATCTCATTGGCTAGTGCAATGAGACGGTTGGTCTCGCCCGACATTGCGGAAACCACCACGACTAATCGCTCACCCTTTTGATGACTCGCCGCAACACGCGCCGCTACCGCATTGATTCGCTCGACAGATCCGACAGAGGTACCACCGTATTTTTCAACTACCAAGAACATATTGTTTGTTCAATTTTTTTAAGGTCGTGCATTAGACCTTTTTAAAGTCAATGAGTAAAGTCCGGTTAATAACAGATGTCACGATCGTGACGAAATCCATTCCTGCGCCGCTGCAAGCGCATCATCAATTGCGCCAACATCAGGACCGCCCCCTTGCGCTGAATCAGGTCGGCCGCCGCCCTTTCCTCCGACCATCGTTGCCAATGCGCCAACGAGCTCTCCTGCTTTATAACGATCAACCAGATCCTTGCTCACGCTCACCAGCAACGATGCCTTTCCATCTTTTGCCCCACCGATGACAATGATCCCGGAGTCCAATCGATCGCGCAGTCGGTCGAGAATGGCGCGCAAACCTTTAATCTCCGTATCGTCATAACGCTTGATTAGCAACTTGACGCCGTTAACATCAACTGCCTCAGCGGCAGGATCTTGCCCGGCTCCACCGGTTGCAAGCTGACCCTGAAGGTGCTCTATTTTCCGTTCCAACTCTCGAACCCGACCCACCAAAGAAGCCGCGCGATCTTCAACATCAGATCGCCCCGTTTTAAGCAGCGCTGAGATACGCGACAACGTTTCACTTTCGTTCACGCTGTACATCCGCACCGCTTCCCCTGTCAGCGCTTCCAGTCGTCGCACGCCAGCGGCGATACCGCTCTCGGCAATCACTCGAAACGCACCGATATCTCCGGTCCGACTAACGTGCGTGCCGCCACAAAGCTCCAAAGAGAATTCACCCATGCCGACAACTCGGACATCATCCTCATATCGCTCACCAAACAACGCAGCGGCTCCTTCTTCACGCGCATCGTCAAGATTCATCACCCGAGTGTTCACGCCACTATTGATCCGGATCTGGTGATTTACGATTTGCTCAATTTTGTCGATATCTGCGGATGAGACCGCCTCACCATGCGAGAAGTCAAACCGCAGGCGTTCGGCATTGACCATTGAGCCTTTCTGCTGAACGTGATCCCCCAGAACCTCACGAAGCGCGGAATGAAGTAAATGAGTTGCCGAGTGATTTGCCGCTGTCGCCGAGCGATTGTTGCTATCCACAACACACTCTACTGAATCGCCGAGCTTGGGCACACCGGAGACCACGCGACCAAAATGAGCGATAACTTTGTGAGCAAGATATCGGACATCGGTTACCTGAAATTCTCCACCCGACCAAGAGATGCGGCCAAGATCCCCGACCTGGCCCCCGCTTTCTGCATAAAACGGCGTCTCATCGAGCACGATTAGGCCCTCGGCATCGGTCGCGAGGGAATCAACCTCAACATCGTTAGACACCAAAGCCAGAATCTTAGATCCACCCGTCAGGCTTTCATAACCGGTAAATGGTGTGCGCTCGTCAATCGCAACACTCGCGATGCCGTCCATCTGGAACTGGCTCGCAGCCCGGGCACGCTCACGCTGCGCCTCCATTGCCTGCTCAAAACCTGGCATATCCACGCTAAGTCCACGCTCTCGAGCATAGTCTGCCGTCAAGTCAGCGGGAAACCCGAAGGTATCGTATAGCCTAAAAGCGAGATCGCCTGGGATAATCTTGCCTGACAAATCCTCAAGCTCATGCTCAAGGATACGGATTCCCTGCACCAGCGTCTGGGCAAATCGCTCGCCCTCTAAAGCCAAGGCCTCTTGAACGCGGGCTTCTGCCGCAACCAATTCGGGGCAAGCCTCGCCCATCTCGGCAATCAGTGGCGCCACCAACTTATGCATAAACGGCTCGTTTGCGCCGACCTGATAACCATGGCGGATCGCGCGCCGGATAATTCGCCGCAAAACATACCCACGGCCCTCATTAGAAGGGAGTACGCCGTCCGTGATTAAAAAAGCGCTTGACCGGATGTGGTCTGCGATAACACGTAAAGAGGTCTGATTCAGGTCTTTGCAACCTGTCACCTCTCCAGCTGCCTTGATGAGCGCCACAAATAAATCGGTTTCGTAGTTGCTGTGCACGCCTTGGAGCACTGCTGCTAACCGCTCAAGCCCCATTCCGGTATCGACAGAAGGTCGAGGTAGTGGCGTATCAATACCACCGGCATCCCGATTAAATTGCATAAAGACGAGATTCCAAATCTCGACATAACGATCACCGTCCGCCTCGGGAGTCCCCGGCGGACCACCGGCGACTTCCGGCCCGTGATCATAGAAAATCTCGCTACAGGGCCCGCACGGACCAGTATCGCCCATCGACCAGAAATTATCACTTGCGCCGATGCGGGCAAAACGTTCCGCTGGCACACCGATCTCGTTCAACCAGATATCCGCCGCTTCGTCGTCTTCCTCGTAGACGGTGACCCAAAGCTTCTCAGGCGACAGACCATATCCTTCAGTCAGCAACGTCCAGGCATGCTGGATCGCTTCGCGCTTGAAATAATCACCAAAACTAAAATTACCCAGCATCTCAAAAAAAGTATGATGGCGTGCCGTGTAGCCGACATTATCGAGATCGTTATGTTTGCCTCCCGCCCGAACACACCGTTGCGCGGTGACCGCCCGGTTATAAGATCGTTTCTCATGGCCTAGAAATACATCTTTGAATTGCACCATCCCTGCATTGGTAAATAACAGCGTGGGGTCATTATTGGGCACAAGCGGGCTGCTCGGAACGATCTCGTGACCGTTTGCCGCAAAGTAATCAAGAAATTTTTTTCGAATATCCCGGGTTTTCATCTCAATTTGAGTCTAGAAAGCAAAAAGCCGGTAACCATCAATACCGAGCCTCAAAGGGATGATTCTAACCGCGAGTTTCCCATTCGCCGAGGATTTCGACGATGATTTGGGAATCAAAACCGCGCCGCTGTAAATAGGATGCTCGGCGCGCCCATTCCTTATAGTCCAAAATGGGTTCGCCCGCAAAGCGCGCGGTGTATTTCAGCGTTGCGATTTCCCGCCAACAGATATCAGCAGAATCGAGCGTTGAGGCGACGAGATCAGGGCTTATGCCCTTTTTTCGCAGCTCCTGACGAATATAGGCAGGACCGTAACCACCCTTAGCACGATGAGAGATTATCGTCTCGGCGAATCGAACATCAGAGACGTCGCCTCTTTTTTTAAGATCCGCTAAGACCAAATCAACCGCTTGGGAATCAAATCCACGCTGAACAAGTTTCTGACGGAGCTCCTCAACGCTATGCTCCCGCCTAGTCAGCAGCATCCA
>JADHSN010000034.1 GCA_016776875.1 Gammaproteobacteria bacterium
GATGATCTTCAACCGCAAGTGATGTCCGTCAGCACGACAACCTCTAAACGAGTCGATATGCAATCAGGTATCAGGCCATGCTAATCAGAGTCAGAAAGGATCAAACGTTGGCGCTTGAAGAAGAAGATGATTTCAAAGGTTTCTGTATCCGAGCAAAAGATTCGGGCATGAATCTCGTTGCATTAGATATGATTACCAAAAGGATCGAAGACGGTAACTACTGGCTCGATGCACAGGGTGTGATTGCCCTCTCAAGCAAGTCGAAAGAAAAGGAATGGCTCGACCGCTTTTGGGCGATGTTGAAGGGCTCCGAGTTATATGGATTTGCAAATCTCGAGGCTCAATTAATTCGAGCACATATCGAATATGACATCCCGGATTAAAAGAGATGAATCTGAACCCCTTAATCCCCGAGGGAATAAGGGAAGAAAAATGGCAGGGAACAAGGCGTAACTGGAGAGTGTCGCCCAAGTCCCTGCCGGTATCCGCCGTCAGGGGATAGCACCTGAGCCTACTAAGGAAGGAGAGTCTCTTGATGCCGGAGAGACTTTAATCATTCTAATAGCGCCTGAAAATATCTCTTAAGTGATAATGAGAATCATTCGCAAGTGGTAAAACAGAAAAGCAGTCTCTCCCTCTGCCGGACGCGCCAATTCGATTTTCACATTTTAAGTAACGATGCGAATCATACTCATATCGCAGCCTTTGGTCGCGTTATCCACTGCAACAACATCACTGCGGCAATTGTGACACTCGCCCCTATCACCTGCTGTATGTTCAGCCATTGTCCCAGAACGATGACTCCGAGAATCATCGCCCATACGGGCGAGGTGTTATCGATTATGGCCGTTTGCAGGGAACCAACCAGATCGACCGCCTTGAACAACAACAGTGTGGCCACAACGTACAAGACCGCACTGCCCGATAAAGCCGACCATCCCGGAAGTGACGCAGGCCAGGTTAACTCGGCGACAAATAAAGATACAAGAACGACTACAGCGGTTGCGCTCAACAGCATGTAAAGCATCATGATTTTTGCTGACTGTGTTTCCAGCACCCGTTCACTCAGGAGCAAGATAGCCGCCAGACAAACCCCGCTCACAAGGGCGAGTGCAATCCCGTATCTACCCTCCCAGCCCACCGACAGTGTGTCTGATCCGGCCAACGTGATAATCAGGCCAATAAAAGCCACCGCCATGACACCCAGACCGAGGTAAGAAAGATGGTGGCGCCCCGTCCGCCAGGCCCAAAGGGCGATCATGATCGGATAAGTATAAAAAACCAGTATCGCCATAGCGACGGGAATAAAGAGCACCGACGCCAGCAGCAAATACATCTCCGCACAGAGCAATACGCCAAGCGCCAGACAACGATACAACTCATTTCGCTTGATAGAAACTGAAGAGCCGGACAACCATACTGCCACCAGTAGACAGCCTAAAAAAACAGAAGCCCGGATCAGATTAAGCGCGTGCAGGTTTGTACCAAAGTCATAAGCCAGTCTCGACAGAACCACATTAGACGAAAACGCAACCGCTGACATCAAAGCAGCACCGCTACCCAACCAGAACCGGTAACGGTTTGATCCTGAGTTACGCATCATGCGCAATGCAATAGCTTGCTATAAATTGCGTTCGTCATACTGACTCTAAGCCGATAAACCAGGCTGTGGATCGTGGGTAAATTACTATCATGCTGATGACGGGTTCAATCATCCGCCTCAATAACAGCCTTTTTGCACAACGGAACTTTTTTGTCCGGACTCCACGCACATAGCAGAACGTCTTCATCCATGACTACCCAAACAGCGCCGGAATCATATCTTTCAACATAAGTAATTGCCGAATCTGCAGCCACAGCCGGCGTGATTGTTATCAAGGCGAACAAAAAACCAATTAGTCGTTTCATTTTTAATCTCCAATTAATAAGGTTGTCATTGTAGTATGCGTTTTTAGTCTAAAAATAAACAAAACGAGTTGAATTATGAAGGGACTGTTCTCTGTAAATATTTCAAAAGGGTTCGCAAAGTGGGTGGAGATGAGCGACGCAATCACCAAAGAAGCTGAAGCGGTGGGCGTCAAAGTGGACTGGGCAGGATGTAATCCTGATGAAACCCAGGTCTTTATTGTTCTTGATATGAAAGATGCGGATCAAATGAAAACATTTGGTGAGCGTGAGGATATTGCAAAGGCAAGAGAAGATGCCGGCGTTGATGTCTCTAGCACCACATTAATTTCAATGATCGACGGGGTATACCCTTAAAAGCATTTTGAGATGAAACCAAGCCAAAAAAATATTTTATTCTTGAGGCAAGTCCATGGCTGACTTTCAATCCTTTCGTAATGCTGTCCTAGAGAGTGTCGAACTCCAAGAGGCCGTTGTCTCAAGAATCAACACGGCTATTGCTAATGGGTATGGTCTGGGTGATAGCATTTCAATGCTCACCAAGTCTTACGGCTATAACATCACCGCAGAAGAGGTGTATGAGCATCAAGGCTTCCTCGGTGAAGGCGAGGAACTAACAGATTTTGAGCTGGAGTTAATTAGTGGGGGTCAGACGGGCATTAGTGCTGACGGTAATTGTTAACCTCATTCACCCTAACCACTAAACAGTTTCCAAAAAGTTGGCCATAAAGCACGACGCGGATTGTCGAGATGCCGACACACGGGAATTTCTTAACTATCAACCAAAGAGGCTTTTATTTACGCTCAAACCCATTAGTAACAATTAATGAGCGCCCTATCAGTTTGGCTCACCCAAACAAGCAACACGTTAGGATGAAAAAATGAAAGTCACTCAAGTGAATGTTTACGCCAAGCGACTTGCAATGACGGCGGGTTACAACATGTCGAGCGCGGCGGTCGGTGATCCAGAAACAACAGTTGTCAAAATCCTGACAGATACTTCACATGTTGGTTGGGGCGAGATTTGTCCAACCGGTCCTCTGCCGCAAGTCGAGCATGCCCAAAGTATTCAGGCTGATCTTGGTCTTCTCGGTCCCGCACTCATCGGTGTCGACCCCGAGCGAATCGGTCTTGTCCATGACGCGATGACTGCGATCATGGATGGTGGTCACGGCGCGAGATCCGCGATTGACATTGCCTGCTGGGATCTTCTGGGTAAAGCGCACAACCGAAGAATCTGCGATCTTCTGGGCGGTGCCCGAATGGATCCGGTATCAACCTATCATGTCATTCCCATTGGCACGCCGGAAACATCAGCCCAACTAGCAGAAACGCTACAGGCCGAGGGGCACACTAAATTACAGCTAAAATCAGGCGGGCGGCATGTCGATGAGGACATCGATGCCATTCACGCGGTAGCCCGTGTCACTCGTCCCGGTGTTGATCTTTTTGTGGACTGCAATCGCGGGTGGACGGTAAGCGAGACCCTGCTCGTCTCCCAGGCCTGTCGAGATCTTAAGCTCGTCATTGAACAGCCGTGCGCCACTTATGCTGAATGCGCCACCGCTCGAAAACACCTTCATCATCCGTTAATCCTTGATGAATCTGCCACTGATCTTGCCACCATCGCGCGGGCCATCAGCAGTGGCGTTGCGGATGGGTTCGGGATGAAGCTCACTCGCATCGGGGGAATCAGCGGGATGCGGGCGATTCGCGATTTGTGCCATGCCACTAATACGCCGACCAGTTGTGATGACTCCTGGGGTGGCGACATTATTGCGGCCGCTTGTGTTCACGTGGGATCGACGTTTCATCCCCACCTCAGTCGCGGCGCATGGATATCAGATCCTTACCAAGCCAAACACTATGACGATTTACATGGCCCGAGAATTGTTAATGGCACCATTGCCGTGCCCCCCGGCCCCGGACTCGGGATTACTATTCCCGACGGATATTTTGGGTCGCCAATCGCCAGTTATGCTTGAGGCTTAATACGCTTAGCGTGTGATGATCATCGATTGGCGCTCAGGGCGATCCAGACGCCAAATAAAATGACACACGAGGCAATCATAAAAACGCTTCCAACGGTCTCGCTCAGCAAAATAGCGGCGAGAATCACGCCGGAGACAGGCTGCAAAAATTGCAGTAGTGCGATTCTTGCGATACCGCCCTGCCCCAGTGCCCAGTACCAAAGCACATAACCGACAATCGTCACGCCGATCGCAAGATAAGCGATGGCAACCCAGATCTCGGTGGAAACCGCCCTCATGGGGATACCAGGATCCACAAGAAAAAGCATGGGCAATAGCAATATTGCATAAAGACCCACACCATAAAAAGTCGTTCCCATTGCAGGATAGCCGTCACGCTCAAGTCGAGCACCCGCGACATAACCCAATGACGCAAAAACATTCGAAGCGAGCACCAGCAGATCACCGTAAATACTGGCACCACTCGCATGACTCGAATCGTGACCAAAAATCAGTAACGCCTCGCCTGCCATTGCAATCGCGCATCCAATCCACCACACGCGAGCGGGCCATTTCCTGTCCCAGGCCATGGCGATCAGTCCGGTAAAAACCGGGAGACCCGCCAAAATCATCGACGCATGATTAGCCGAGGTATGAAGAATGCCCAGCGTAAACAGGATGGGGAAGGCTACAAAGCCACAAAACCCGGAAAGTATCAGCAGATGCCGTTGAGACGTATGGGCGGGTAGCGGAATGCGGAACAGCATTGCCATCGGTAACGCGATAAACCCGCCAATCACCGTTCGCAAAACAGCCACCATCATGGGCGACAAGCTGGACACTGCGATTTTGGCGGCAACCGCAGAAGCGCCCCACAGCATCACCGCAATCAACGCTGCGGCGAAGATTTTCATAAATTGTTAATCAGCGCTTACGCCAGCGAATCTTATCGTCCCGGTCGCGCTGGGATTGGCCCGCGCGAAAACGCCCGAAGAAAAAAAATCCACCAAGCCCGATCACAATAAGGCCGCCGAAAATAATCTCATTCCAGCCCATCAGTTTCGGCTCCGCAATTTTGCAAGCAAACGTAATATCTCGAGATAAAGCCAAATCAGCGTAACCATCAAGCTAAAAGCACCATACCACTCAAGATATTTAGGCGCGCCCTGCTCCGCTGCGTCTTCGATGAAATCAAAATCAAGCACTAAACTCAATGCAGCAATACCGACAACAAACAAGCTAAAGCCAATACCAAAAAGTCCGTTACTATGAATAAAACCGATGCTGGTCCCAAAAAATCCCATCACAAAACTAACAAGATATAAAAGCGCGATACCACCCGTAGCGGCAACAATCATCAGCCTGAAGTTTTCTGTTGGCTTGATCAATCCCGTTTTGTAAGCGATCAACAGCACGCCGAGCGTCCCGAAGGTCAAGCCCATTGCCTGAATCACGATGCCCGGATACTGAGCCTCAAATATCGCAGAGATACCGCCCAAAGCGAGTCCCTCTGCCAATGCATAAAGCGGCGCTGTGATACCTGCCCACTGACGCTTAAAAATAGTAATCAGGGCCAACACAAGGCCGCCAATCAAACCAACCCACATATAGCCCATCACGGCACCTGGATCACCCGTTTGAAAGAAAATATTCCAGGTATAAGCGGCCGTTATCAGGCACAAAATCAACAAAATTCCTGTTTTGTTCACAGTGCCTGCCAGGGTCATGCGGCCTGCCGAATCGGCTTGGGCAAACGTCGCATCAGGCTTGAATGCCGCTCCGCGAAACATTGGATTTCCAGACTGACCGAAGGTGGTCAGCGCGTTATGCTTGGACATGGTGCACTCCTTTTTTTATAGTCTTGTATTTTATCCTAAGGAAACTAGGCGCAGAGTATGCCCGAGTAGTTCCGGCTAGGCTGTTGGGCTTGTCAGGATATGCTGACGATAGATGTTGCCCCTGAACGGGGTCCGCGTAGTGAAAATGGTGATCTCTTTGTTCCGAATCAACCGAGTCTGGGATTCGCGCCGGATGAAAAACTGCTGGGAGATCCGGTAGCCGTATACGGCGGGTAATCTGGCGAACCACGAGCCCGTTCATAAAATATTTGATAATTGAGACTTAGAGCGGCATTAAAAATGACAGACAACATCCCAAAAACAATGCATGCCGTGGTTCTAACCGGCCATGGCGGATTCGACAAACTCAAGTTTCATCGCGACTGGCCGGTTCCTGTGCCAGAGTCAGGTGAAGTGCTGATTCGGGTTGCGGCATGCGGCCTCAATAACACCGACGTCAATACGCGCAGCGCCTGGTATTCCAAGGGCAATAATGACGCCACCACTGGTGATGCGCTCGTCGGGGCCGAAGGCGAGGACGGAACCTGGGGTGGCGCCTCAGTTTCATTCCCGCGCATTCAGGGAGCCGATGCCGTGGGGACGGTGATCCGTGTGGGTGATGGCGTAACACACTCTCTAATTGGACGACGTGTCATTATCGATGGCTGGCTTCGCGACTGGAATGATCCGCTGAACCGTGAGAAAGCCGGTTATTTTGGCAGTGAGTGCGATGGCGGCTACGCCCAGTACACCAAAGTTTCCCATCAGCAGGTTCATCCGGTCGATACGACGATGTCGGATGCCGAGCTGGCGACCTTTGCTTGCTCTTATGTCACCGCCGAGAACATGTTGAACCGGGCTGCCGTCACCGACGAAGATACCGTATTGATCACCGGCGCGTCCGGGGGTGTGGGCTCTGCGCTGATCCAGCTCGCTAATCGACGGGGCGCGAAGTGCGTCGCCCTATGCGGCGCCGGCAAGGCGGATGCTGTTAAAGCTGTCGGGCCTTTGGCCGTGATCGACCGTGCCAGTGCAAATCTTGGATCGGCACTCCATGATGCAATCGGCAAGGATTCGGTCGATGTGGTGGCCGATGTTGTCGGCGGCGTACTTTGGCCGCAGTTGATCAACGCGCTCACCCGGGGCGGCCGTTATACCTGTGCTGGCGCCATTGGCGGCCCCATTGTCGAATTTGATCTGCGTACTTTTTATCTTCGTGATCTGACATTCACCGGTGCGACGGTCCCGCCGCCCGGCGTGTTCCAGGACCTAATCGGATATATCGAGAGAGATCAAATCCAACCGCTTCTGGCGGCCACCTATCCTCTAGAAGAACTACATACTGCCCAGCAAGCCTTTATCGACAAACGCCATGTCGGCAACATCGTTGTTAAGCCCTTCGTTTAGCGAATTATTAAAACCGCAAATACCCATGGCAGGCAATCTGGATGCGCTGATTCTTCGCGATAATGGGAGCGAACGTTCCATTGTGGGCTAGAAAAGCCCACACGACGTCAAAAAAATTGTATCGGCTGGCTTGGGAAGAAGTTAACTACAACCTTGATCTCATCCGGCCTGGAATTTCACTCAGCGATTTCCAAGCACAGGCGTATTTACCCGATGAGCAATTTCATCAAAACGCCTATCCTTGCGTGATCCATGGGGTGGGGATGTCAGATGAGTATCCTCAAATCAAACCTCGTTTTAGAGGGCCCAACCCATACGACGGGATGCTTGAAGAGAACATGGTGATTTGTGTTGAGAGCTACATGGGCGCGCCGGGCGGAAAAGACGGCGTAAAACTAGAACAACAGGTGCTTATTACCGGCGACGGTTATAAACTTTTATCGACCTTCCCACTCGAGGAGTCGCTTTTAGACGATTAGTAACCTGACGCGACAGCACGCCAGACGAAACGGGATGCGTCCTGATTAACTCACCCAACAAAAAACGAACTGCTAATCAGGCTTTTTCTGTGGGCATTCCGGCTTTTTGCCAGGCTTCGAATCCACCCACGATATGATGCACGCTCGAAAATCCCTGATCAACAAAAAAAGAAGCCGCTGAATGACTTGAGATCCCGTGGTAACAATAGATTACCAAAGGGGATTCTTTTTCTGTCGCCTCCAGGAACGGGCCCACTGATGTCTGATCTAGCTGAATTGCCCCGGTAACGTGCGCGTCAGAAAAAGATCCGTTATCCCGAATATCAATTACGCATGCACTTTCAGAATCGATCAGTGCTTGCGCCTCAGAGGGTGATAGCTCGCCGTAATTTTTCATGATGCTCAAACCTTAACCGTAATTCCCGCGGATATAATTATCAGGATAGGTTTTTGCAACCCAATCCTGAATCTGGGGATGCGCATCAACCGCCCGGCAGACTGCGGCAGTCTTTGGAAATGCGCTAAGAAGGGTAGCGGGAATGCCGTCAACAATTCCTGATGACAACCAACCCATCATGCGCCAGATCGCGAGATCAGCGAGCCCCAATTGCGGTCCAACGACCCACCCACTTTCAGCGCCGATACATTTTTCCAGCATCTGTAGCTTTCGGGGCAGATCATCACTCGCCAAAGTCTCCCGTTTCGCTTTTTTAATCAGGTCGTCATCGCCCTGCCCAGTTAAGAAGACCAATTCAGTGATATCCGTCGCAAAATCCAGAAACTGATCAATTCGTCCAGCCAAAAGATCATCGTCTTTCGGGTACATGCCAGACAACTTGCCACAAAACCGGGCAATGCCGGCGGTTTGCGCAATCGGAACGCCATCTACAATCAAACAGGGTAATTGATGAAACGGAATCGAGGTGCCGTCATCTAAATGGCCGGTTTGCTGCACTCGATTGAATTCGTCACCCTTCACCAATCGATTTTCAAAGTCTATTCCACCCATAAACAACGCAATGCGCCCGACCTCAGCCCGCCAAAAAGGAAAATCGAAATAAATAAAAGTAAGTTTCATTAGACTGCTAACAATATTTTGCGCTGGTTAATTAGTGCATCCGTACAGGCCACAACACTCTAAATCCAAACATCATTTTCTGCGGTGAGCGGCCCGCGCTCGGATCCGGTATTAATGACACCCATCGGTTCAATGACCATCACCTTGCATTCGTGCTCCGCAAAAGGTCGATGCGCTTCACCGCGTTTGACTACGACCATGTCTCCTTCTTTCAAGTCTACCGTGCGATCGGTGAACTCGATAGTCATCGATCCTTCAATCACCAAAAAAGTTTCGTCCGTCTCAGTATGCTCATGCCAGACAAATTCGCCTTGCAGCCGAACCAACTTGAATTGATAGTCGTTCATCTGTGCGATCACTTTTGGCGCCCAGTGATCCGAGAACAACTCAAATTTTGACTTGAGATTAATTGACTCTTGCATCTTTTATCCCGCAGGTTTCATCGATCACAGTTCTATTGTCGCCTGAGCTTCAACACTAATACCACGCATCCGGCAGTTCCGATTTACGACGGGTTACAAACGCCTCCAGTTCTGCTTTAAGCGCCAAATCAATTGGGGGCGCTTCATATTCTTTTAACATTTTTTTCCAGCGTTGGTGCGCGCGGGCTCGCATATCAAGGGCGCCGCCTTCTTCCCAACTCTCGACATTTTCGCTGTCGCTGAGGCGTGGCTCATAAAAGGCGTTCTGATAGTTGCGCATGGTATGAGCCGAGCCCAGAAAATGACCGCCCGGACCCACTTCTTCATAGGCATCCCGAGCAAATGCCTCGTCAGACACCTCGAGCCCCTGATCAAGCACCTTCTGGTATGCGCCTAAACGATCTGCATCCATAATCAGTTTTTCAAAACCGGTACAAAGCCCACCCTCGAGCCAACCGGCGGCATGCAAAACAAAATGAGCACCGGCAAGCATCGTCGAGTGCATTGAGTCTGCAGACTCATAAGCGGCTTGTGCATCCTCAATCTTGGCGGCGGTCAGTGATCCCCCACAACGAAGTGGCAATCCCAGGCGCCGGGCTAACTGACCAATCGCGTAGTTCGAGATCACTGGTTCCGGCATGCCAAATGTCGGGGCGCCCGATTTTAGGGACATAGACGAAAGAAAATTCCCAAGAACAAAAGGTGCACCACTCCTGACGAGTTGAGAGTAGGCGCAAACCATCATCGCCTCTGCCACTGCTTGCGCAACACTGGCGGCGGTCGATACCGGCCCCATCGCGCCAGAAAGAATGAAGGGAACAACAACAATCCCCTGACCTCGACCACAATAAACGCGTACCGCCTGGGTGACGACCTTATCAACCAGCAGGGGGGAGTTAGTATTGACGTTGCCCATGATGACGCAATTATTTTCCATCGTGTCCTGGCCAAAAATGATTTCGGCCATGTCGACGCTGTCCTGAGCGCGACTCATTTCAGTAATAGCGCCTAGATGCGGTTTGTCGGAGAGTGTCATGTGGGTGAACAACATATCGAGGTGACGCTTGCTGACAGGCACGTCACAAGGCTCGCAGGTTACAAAACCGCCATGGTGCAAAGCGGGTGACAGATAGGTGAGCCGGACAAGATCCTGAAAAGATTCAAGATCCCCGTATCGACGACCTTTCTCCAGATCTCGCACAAACGGCGCTCCGTAGATTGGAGCAAAAACCTGATGGCGGTTACCAATGGTTACCGAGCGTTCAGGGTTTCGAGCAAGCTGGGTAAATTGACTGGGTGCGTTACTGCAAATCTCTCGAATCCAGTCAGCTGGTGCTCGCACGATATCCCCGTCAATCCGGACGCCTGTCTGCTCGCGCCACAGCGCGAGCGCCTCTGGATCATCTCGAAAGGCGATGCCAATATCCTGGATAATCCAGTCAACCTGCGCCTCAAGACGAGAAATTGCGTCATCATCCAGAAGATCAAAAAAAGGCAATCGTCGATCAATCTGCGAGCGGACTTGATGGGTCACTTGCTGCGATCGGGTTCGAGGGCTTCTGCTTCGTCGGGTCATCAGTGTAAGTCGGAATCTCTCCCTACCTCTCGATCTCAATTACTTACCAATCTTTAATCTTTCACAAACCTCGTAACGGTATTTATCCTCAAGCGACATGGCGGGAGATTCGGAAATTAACGAGCGGTCAGACTATTAATCACATCTTTCGCAAAATCACTAATAGATGGCGTGACCCGATCGATGACTTTGGCCTCGTCGTCATAGAGTCTTAATTTCACAGCTGAGTTGTGCGACGGCAATGCCTCAAAAGCATTCGCCTCGTCCTGTGACATAGGGCCGCCTTGCTTTTCGAGCGAGATTTTGGAGCCTTGGGAGAGATCATCCCAATATCCCGCTCTGGTTTTACACAAATAACGCTTTGCCGGAACATGCAAACGCACAGACTCGGCGACTTCCGGCAAAAAATATTGATTTAGCCAGTTGGCGCCAACTTCTTCATGCTTGAGGTCACGATCTTTGTGACGCTCATCTTGCGCTGCATGCGCCATCAAAAAATGGCCGATATCGTGCAAAAGCGCAGCGGTAATCTCAACACTCGAATCCCCGTTCTGGCGCGCAAGCCAGGCACTTTGAATTGCGTGCTCAAGCTGGGTCACTTCCTCGTCATAACGCCAATCAGCACCTAATCGATCAATCTCGGCTAACAAAGTAACAACGAATTTTTCGTCTGAACAAAAATCAGCTCTTTTCGGAAAACTCATAAGCAACCTGATTTTGATAAATGTGAATACGCGATGAAACGATATCAAAATATTAACGCATAACCACACCAAGCATGATTTAGCCCGGCGTTTTTAAAACCCATGTTTGACTCGACACGTATTCTTGCCCGTTTTGAGCCTATCTTGTTTACAATCTTTCGAATTCTTTTCTCCAGATCCACAATGACGCGCACACCATCAAAACCAAATCTGAATTGGCCGAACAGCTTATGGCGGGTAACGGCTGATGCGGGCTTGAACTTTGGTCGACTTGAGGAATCTATCGAGACGGACCTTTTAATTGTGGGAGCGGGCTACACCGGTTTATCAACGGCACTTCATGCTATTGAAAAAACTGATGACGTCGTCATTATTGATCAGGCGCAGCCCGGATGGGGCTGCTCGGGTCGCAATGGCGGTCAGGTGCACCCCCAGTGGAAAAGCGAGCTTCAAGCCCTGAAGGGAATGTATCCCGGCGATCAATTTAACGGTTTTATCCAAACCCTGGAAGACGCCGTCGACTTGGTTTTTGATCTCATCAAAAGGTATCAAGTTGATTGCCAGGCTAAAAGAAATGGATCGATCATTGCGGGCAGAGGAAGCAAGGCTATTCGCTACCTGACGCAATGGTCACAATTTTGGGCGGGAGAAGGAAAGTCAGTCCACTTGCTTGACCGGGAGAAAACATCGGAGGTCATTGGAACCTCCCAGTATGATCTCAGCATGTGTGATGATCGCGGTGGCAGTCTGCAGCCACTCGCGTACAGTCGGGGCCTCGCACGTGCCTGTAGCGAACAAGGCGTTAGGATTTTCGGCGATACATGCGCAAAAAAAATTTCGCAAACCGCAACGGGCTGGCGAGTCATAACCGACGCGGGAGATATCAGGTGCAAGCGATTAGTACTCGCGACCAATGGATATACTGATGGATTATGGCCCGGACTGGCGCGCACCATTATCCCGGTGGCGAGCATGCTTTCAGCAACCCATCCGCTTCCAGGTCATGTTGCCTCAACCATATTGCCCGGACGACAAGTTGCCGCGGAATATGCGGGCGTCCCTGCCTACTACCGGGTCGATGAGAAAAACCGGCTTGTTTTCGGTTGGCGCGGCACACTCTCCGGCAAAATAGGTGGTCTCAAGACGGCACATCTAAGAGCGAAAGCGCTCCGTCTGTTTCCCCAGATTTCTGGCACACAATGGGAATATGACTGGGCGGGCTATGTTGGGGTCACACCGCATCAGCGTCCCATGCTGCTCAAACTCTCTGATAATGTTTACGCGGGACTCGGCTACAACGGTCGGGGAGTGCCTATGGCAACAATGATGGGTAAACAATTAGCGCTGGCATTAAATAATGAACCAACCGCTATCGCAATCGATGCGCCACGCACCGTTCCGCTTCATTCTTTTTATCCCGTCGGCGTCTACAGTCGCATTGTGTCGGGACATTTCTTTGATCGAATCAGATGATTTCAGTAATGACCGAACTGAATGATTTGGCCAATAACAAGGGTCACAGAAATACCGTTTTCCAAAAGCGTAACTTGTCATGACCAGAATAGCGGTTATTGGCTTAGCCAAGTCAGGCACCACTGGGCTTTGGTCAAGATTAGTCAATACTTATCCCAGAAAATACCTTCGATTTTTTGAAGGAGACTTTCTTCAGACCCGTTACAACAAGTATCTTGGACGGCAAAAGCCCAGCAAAGACGCAGCGAACATTATTGATAAACAAATTATTGGTCCCGATTTTAGGATTGAAGCATTAAACGATTTTGACAAAGTGATCTGGCTCGTAAGAGACCCTCGCGACCGGCTGGTCAGTTACATTCTCTATCGCCACTTTGACCACCGATACCAAGATGACCAGTTCGTTTTGAGTCAGATTCAGATGCTAGAAGAAAAAGAAGCTAATCCTGAATCGGTTTCTCTAAAAACGCTTGAGTCCCGGCTCGCATTACCGCCCCCCAGCCTCGATTCAGGTTTTTTCTGGGAGGACCACAAGAAATGGGCCGTCTTGGAGAGCAGCATCGCAAAGGGAATCGCGTGCGTTTTCAAATACGAGGACTTTGTTGAAGAACACTTCGAAATACTTGAAACATTTCTGAACGTTCGTATCGGTAAAAATAAGAAGATCCCCAAACAGTTCGAACGCGTTATCCGAAGTCGATCATCTGGATTCTGGCAAGACTGGTTTACCGAAGAAGACCTTAAATACTATGGAGATCTATTTGATCCGTTTTTAAAGCAATATGGATACGGCACCGTTATCACGCAAAGAGAATCCAAACAGATTAATCCGGCTCATGGTTCCCAATACGTCAAAAAAATAGTCAACGAGCGGCGGCAACGGGAAGGGCTCCGTATTATCTAGAGCCATTGTTTACTAGCCCCGCATGCGATGCGCATCCGAATCAAACAACATTCGCGTAATACGCTTCGCTGGGCGCATGTGTCCCAAAATCTCGATCTCGGCCTGCAAGTCGTCCACCAAACATGTAGCATCAACAAGCGCAAGCGCGATTGATTTCTCGGCATGATGAGAATACCCGCCTGACGTGCAAAAACCTTTAACTTCATCGTTAATCCAAACGGGTTCGTACCCCACTACATCGGCGTCCAATGCATCAACCTCAAAAACAACAAGGCCTCGACTCGGCCCGGTTTGCCGTTCTGCTTCAACCGCACCCCGGCCAATAAAATCCGCATCTTTGTTAAACGCAATAAAACGATCCATACCCGTCTCGCCTGGCGTGTAATCGGGAGAGAACTCGCTTAACCAACTGCCAAAGAACTTATCGAGACGAAGACTCATCATCGCTC
>JADHSN010000035.1 GCA_016776875.1 Gammaproteobacteria bacterium
TCATCAGATCATTCTAGCGTTTGAGACTTGTGCACCTGCAGCCTCTCAAAGACGCGCCCTTTGGCGCTGTGGCGTCCGGCTTGGATTGCGCTTCGATCGATTCAGCGTCGATCGAGGCTATCCGGGACGCGTTACATCGTGATCAGATTGTTGTTGTGCCCGATCAGGGACACCTGACACCCCAGCAGGAAGTCACTTTTTATCGTACGGTTTATCCAGAGGGCACTTCAGTATGGCGTGACCAGAGCGCCAATCCTTGGGAACGATTCAAAGTTGAGCAGGGTAATCAGGCGGGTACTTACCAGATACCCTCGGAGCCTGGTGTTTTAGTTTTGGGCAAGGGTCAGATTGACCACTATGGCCTCAAGGTCATGCTCGGCGGTGATCGTGCGGCGTATGGCGCAGCATCAGGTTCGCAGGTCCTGGGCGGCGGAGTTATGCAATGGCATATCGATGGCGCGTTCTATGGACATGCTCCCGGCTGCTACACTCAAATGCGATGTATTGAGGCGCCTGAGGGTGAGGGCCACTGGTTGGACTATCTTGGAGATGGCAATCCGCTTTGGTGTCCGCCAGGCGCGACTGCTTTTGCAAGTGGCAGGATTGCTTATAAATCAATGAGTGATCAGTTGCGTGAGCAATGTCTGAATTCCCTTGTGCATTATTTGCCGAAACCTTTTGAGAGCACTTACCAGCTTAAAAACTCAGAGAATGGCTTACGCGTTGTTGATGCCAAATCGGAGACGCTCTACAAAATGGGTTGTGAGTCGCCGGGGGCGCCGTTTAGTGATCCAGATACGCAACGCTATCCTTTGGTCTGGACGTGTCCCGATACGGGGTATCAGGCATTAATGCCTCAACCGCGTTGTCTCGGGTTTCTTGAGATAAAACAGCAGGGTCGACGTGATAGGCTTGGAATTACCGAGTCCCGAATGCTTATTGAATCGTTGATGTTGCCTGCAGTAATATCAAATCAGGTTTATGTCCATGACTGGAAAGAAGGTGATCTTGTGATTTGGAATAACCGGTCTGTTTGGCATTCCGCAACGGGACGCCTTGCGTCTGAAAGTCGACGTGTGATGCACTTGACTGCGTTTAATGCAGGCAGACCTCCCAAATGTTTTCCTCAGTCTGGTTTATCCAATATCGCGTGACAAGAAATGACTAATGGTGCGATGTTAGATTTTGATCTGGGTGATCATGTTTTCCCGGTCAGCACTTCGTCAACCGAAGCGCAGCGTCTTTTTGATCTCGGTCTGAACTGGTGTTTTGGATTCAACCAGGAGGAGGGCCTTGCTTGTTTTAAGGCCGCCGCAGCGGTCGATCCTGCCTGCGCAATGCTGCATTGGGGTATCGCCTATGCTGCTGGACCGTTTTACAACATGCCCTGGGTTGATTTCAGTGAGGCCGAGGCAGTTGAGTGCACTTTATTTTGCCGGACCCATATTGACAGAGCGTTAGCGCTGTCGGCGAACATATCGGGTCTTGAAGTCGCGCTGATTGAAGCGCTCGATAAGCGGATTCAAAAGCCACATATTGTCAGCCCACGTGAATTTGAAAGCTGGGATACGGCTTACGCGAATGCCATGCGACGGGTGAATACTCGGTTTCCTGATCAGCTTGATGTGATGGCACTTTTTGTTGAAGCGATGATGACGCGATCGCCATGGAACCTTTGGGATGTTGAGAGTGGGCGTCCCACTGAGGGGGCTGATACGCTCGAGGCGATCGCAATCTGTCAGGAAGCCATCAGATTAGCTGACCAGTCGGGTGCGGCTCAGCATCCGGCGATTTTGCATCTGCATATCCATCTGCTCGAAATGTCACCTGAACCTGAACAAGCGATGGATTCTGCTGATCGATTGGGTCAGCTCGCCCGTGATGCGGGCCATATTCATCATATGCCGGGCCATATCTATGTTTTATGCGGTGAGTACAAGAGGGCCAAAGCGGCAAGCGAAAAAGCGATCGCAGCGGACAAGAAATATCTTGAATATGCCGGTCCGTATAACTATTACACGACATCACGCTGTCATAACTTACATCTGATGATGTATGCCTGCATGCATCTGGCTCAGTTTGAAGCCGCTCTGTTGGCCGCGGAAGAGATCTGCAAGAATCTCACGCCTGACATTATTAAGCTCAAAAACAAGCCATTCATCATGCACACGATGGAGGGCTACTTCTCGATGAAGATGCATGTGCTGATTCGCTTCGGCAAGTGGCAGGAGATTATCGATGCCGCTCTGCCGGATATCGCTGAGCTATATTGTGTCTCCACTAGCATGCATCACTACGCAAAGACGGTAGCCTACGCCGCCACCAAGCAGTTTATCGAAGCTGATCAAGAAAAAACGCGGTTTTATGAGTCATTGCATTTAATTGATCGAAACCGTCGGTTTTTTAATAACCCGGCGCTTCAGACTCTTGGGGTTGGTGAAAAGATGCTGCTGGGAGAGCTTGAGTATCACAAACAAAACTATGAAGTTGCTTTTGAGCATTTGAGGGATGCGGTTCAGCGATGTGACGCGCTCCATTATTCAGAGCCATGGCCGTGGATGCACCCGCCACGCCATGCGCTTGGCGCACTCCTGATTGAGCAGGGTCACTATGACGAGGCCGAGCAGGTCTATCGGGATGATTTAGGCCTGTCCGAAAGAGTCCCCCGTTGCGCTCAACACCCCAATAACGTTTGGGCCCTGCACGGACTGATGGAATGCCTTAGGTTTCGAAACGCGAAAGATGAGATTGTCCGCTATCAAGACCATTTGGATCGAGCGATATCATATGCAGATGTCAAAATTGATTCATCATGTAACTGCCGGGGCATGATGACTCACTAATCTTGCGTCAGTTGTGCACGTTTGAGATAGTAGTCAATTGCGTAGGCAGTGGAGGCATCAATCGCCACACTTTGCTCGCGTAATTTACGCAGGACATCGGTAAAACGCCAGTCACTCCATGCTGTTAGGTCACGCGCCACCCAGCCGGCCAAAGCAGGATGAGATTCAACTAGGCCGCTGTAGCTTTTCGCGATTCGTGAACGTAAAGTTGAATCGACTTTTGCACCTTGTACCGATAGCGCTTTCACAACGTCAAGAACGTGATCGTTCGGTCGATTGGCATTGAGAAGATAATTTTCCTCAAGCCAGTTGATTCCAGACTCTCCATCGATCTCGATTAGGGCAGTTGCCCAAGCCGATAAGTTTAGGGATTGATTGAATCTCGCATGATTTTTGATTGCGTCTCGAATGATTTCCGCCTCAGCGGGCGTCGCGTCAACACCAAGCAGAAGAATATAGAGGGCCCACCATTCCATATATTTAGGCTCTGCAAGAAAATCGTGAACCTGTTGACGAGGAATAAAACGATCCGCTTCCCGAATGAGACTATACGAGGCCTGCCCAACTTCCAGCGAGGCAAGCTCACGAATCGTGGGGTCTTCATTGGCAAGGTATGGCAAGAAAAACCGTGGCCGGCGCTCTTTTCCGAATGAAGGATTCCAGGAGGACTCGCGTATCAGGATTTCGCGGACAAGGGATTCATAAGCCGGCGTCGCGTAACCTGCCCGCTGCCAGTTTTGGGTTCTTGCGTCATACGCCAGAACAACACTCTCTTCAGGATTTTCTGCAAGTCGTCTTCGAGTACGACTGGCCAGGAAAAGATCGATTTCAGGATGATTAATATCACCTTTCAGGATAGTTTCTACTTGATAGGAGAAGTCTTTTTCCGGATGTTCACGAGCGAGAACGACGATTTGCGCTGTAAGAATCTGATCGGTAAAAGTTTCTTTGGGAAAGGGGATGCAGACCATGCATGCGCAAGCTGTCTCAATCGAAAAACCGAGCACGATTGTCGTCAGGAGTCGACAAAAAGTAGTTTTAACGTGATTCAAGCCAGCTACCCTCGAAAGAGCATTACTCTCTCTTTTCAATTAAATCAGATAATGCGAATTCACGCGACCCGCTCAGCGTTGGACTGACATGCCATCTGCCAAGGAGTGACGATATGCGCGAAATGCTGGAATGACGCCGACGGCACAGGCAGTTAGAAAAATTGCACACAACGACTTTAGCTCATAAAGTGACGGTCTTGAGATCATTAAATACAACCCATAGCTCTGTTCAATCCACGGGTGAATAAAAAACAGCAGTCCGTAGAGAAGCCCAACGCCAAGCAGAATGCCACTGACTGAAAGGAGGGCGGCTTCAGAAATTAGCAGCAGGAATATAGTGGTTTTGTGCGCTCCGACCGATCGGAGTATTGCAAGTTCTTGGCGGCGCTCGTTGAGTGTACTTAGCGTCATCGTTACCATACCAAGGAGTGCGGTAAGGACGACCATTGCTGAAACGGCACTGAGCGCGGTTTCGACAACGCCAATAATTGTCCAGAGTTCTTGTAGTGCAACGCCGGGCAGGACCGCAGTAAGCGGTTCTGGCTTGAATTGGTTTATAAAACGCTGGGTTTTAAAAATCCCAAAACGGCTCTTGGTGCCTACTAGCGCAGCGGTGACTGAATCCGGTTTTAGATCTAGGGTTCTTGCAAGATCTGCACTCACTTCATTAATCGGGATCGGATTATTACTGTCCCATCCAATATGAATCGCTTCTAACGCTTCAAGACTGATGTGCACCGTGCGGTCAACGGGGGTACCTGTTCGCTGCAGTATGCCCGAGACTCTAAATGGCATATTGTCATGCGCTGCGCCGTCAATGGCACCAATGCCGTGGGAAACGACGATTTGGGTTCCAATCTCGTAACCCAGTTTTTCCACAATTTCTGCTCCCACGACGACGTCAAACAGATCATCAAACTCCTGCCCATGTTTAAATTTCAGGGGTTGTTTGTTCCGGTAACGGTAGTATTTGAAGTAGTCATTTGTGGTTCCCATTACCCGGTATCCCCGATGACTATCGCCGAGTGAAATGGGTACGACCCAGGCAACATCAGCATGAGTTTTAACAGCGTCAAGGCTGTTCATAGAGATATTACTGGTCGGATTGCCGATGCGGAAAACCGAGTACAGCAATAATTGAACATTGCCAGCGCGAGCCCCAACAATTAGATCTGTGCCGGATATCGTACTTGTAAAACTTGACTTTGTGCCAATCCGAATGCGTTCAACACCGACGAATAAACTGATGCTGACGGCAATAGCAATTATCGAGAGAAGCGCAGTTGTGCGCCGGCTTGCCAGAGACCGCCATGCGAGTATCAATGTCGTCATTGGGTACCTATTACAGAAGTACGAACAATTTCACGAATATCCAATTGGCGATCAAAGTCTGACGCAAGCGATCGATCGTGGCTGACCAGAATCAGTCCGGCATTGACGCGGGCGGTCTCTTCGAAAAGTAATGTTAAGAATTGATCGCGACTATCATGATCAAGCGCAGAGGTCGGCTCGTCGGCAATAACGAGTTGTGGATCGCCAATGATTGCCCGACCCACCGCTACCCGCTGTTGTTGACCGATACTGAGCTGAGCGACTTTCTGTTCATGCAGATCGGTCGAGATGCCGAGGCGCTGCAAGAGTCGTCGAGCTTCTTCTTTTGGTGTTCCGGAGACGCTGGCTTGTTTTCGCCGCCGTTCAGAAAATTGCAGAGGCAGTAAAACATTTTGAATGACACTTCCATAAGGCAGTAGATTGAACTGCTGAAAAATAACGCCAAGCTTGTCAGCTCTTAATCGATCAACCTGACCTGCGCCAAGTTTGACAATATCGACGCCATCGATACAAATACTTCCTCGATCTGGACGAATAATTCCGCATATCAGACTCAGGAGGGTCGACTTTCCGCTGCCGGACGGACCCTCTAGGAACACCTTCTCGCCAACACCCAGCCGGAGTGAGTCGAGAGACAGGATAAAGCTCGCGTTTTTTGACCAACAGAATTGAATCTTTTCAAGTGTCAGCAAAAAGCTGCTTTGATCGTGTTGAGCGAGCTTGATCTCTGACATATCGCCAGTTTATTTCATTTTTTGAGATACAGGATAGGATTATCACGACTGATCTCATGTCGATGCTGACCATTCTTGTCAATCAAAACAACAATGAGTGACTGGGCATTACGAAAGTGATCAAAATAAACGAATTTGATGGAATCAATGGCGGCAATAGTCGCGCACTCTAACTGGTATTCCGCAATAAATGAGCCATGCGCTTCATTCTCATGCTCCTCATGATCAGCGTGCTCTTCATGCTCGTCATGATCCTCATGCTTCTCATGGTCATCATGATCGGCGTGTTCCTCATGCTCGTCATGATCCTCATGGTCATCATGATCGGCGTGTTCCTCATGCTCGTCATGATCCCCATGCTTCTCATGGTCATCATGATCGGCGTGTTCCTCATGCTCCTCATGGTCAGCGTGGCCTTCATCTCCATTTTCGCTTGTAACTTCAGAGCTGGCTTGGACAACCTTACAGCTCGCGTTTGCTGGAAGTTGGATGACGAACATAGGATCGGAAAGCTGCTTTAGCGCTTCTGTGACGGCCGTTTTTTCTTCAGCTGTTCGAGCCTCATGTTCGAAACCGACGATATCTGCACCGGGCGACTCTAAAGTCATCGAAATTAGGTTTTGATCAATTGCCATGCCGACCTGACCTTGGCCATGAACGTGAGTGGACTGTGCTACCGCTGACGCTTCTAAACTGCAGGTCACGAGGATTAGGATTAAAATAAGGTTTCTTTTGATCATTTTTTCTGCCGAATAGGCCGAGCTCAAGAAGAGCTCAGATGGGTTGCAAATGACATGTTATAATATTACAAAATCAAATTCCACCTCTTTGCATATCATGGTAGCGGCACTCATTGGTAGACCTGCCGACCACTGGCATCAGGCCTAATTTGAAGTTCGGGGCGTGGTCCAAATCTTAAAATCAATATCTCAATCTCCTCTTCATTTTGGGTTTTGCAGGCTAGTGTATCGAGCAAGTTCAGGACACGAGGGCCCAGATTTATGACAGTTAGAGCGATTGGTTGGGCTGGTATGTTGTTGTGCCTGTTTTTTGTTGCAAGACCCGCACTTGCGCTGGAAACCATAGATTGGGAACAACTGGTACCCCCTCTCGATGAGTTGCAAAATCCATATCTTCGCCTGTCTGATGAACAGCAACAAAGCCTTTATGATTTATGGTTAGCTCGAGAGACGGAAGCCGCGGGTTATGGAGATGAGGGTCTCGAATCGCTTCGAGATGCCGCTGTTGCACATTTAGCGGAAGGCGGATTAGACGCAGATCAAGTCCTGGAGGAGCTTGATAATTTTGTTGCTGCTGCAAATGCGAATAATTCAAAACTCGTTGGAGCATTAAATAACAAAAACGTCAAAATTGCGGGTTATGTCTTGCCGACAGAGTTTTCCGGGGATCTTGTTATCGAGTTCTTGCTAGTGCCCTATGTGGGAGCCTGTATTCATACGCCCCCTCCACCTGCTAACCAGATGATCCATGTTGAGGTCGAGGAAGGCTTTATTACCGAGGGCATGTTTGCGCCGGTTTGGGTAATGGGAAAAATAAGAACAGAGTTATCGACACAGTCCCTTTATCTTGTGGACGGGTCTGCTGATGTAGAGGCGGGATATCAAATTAAAGCGAGCGATATTGAGCCGTATGAATAGGCTCACGGTTTACCGATTATCGACTGGCTCGGATTGATTTTGGGTCATTAATCGATCGATTTCCATCCACTGCTGGACGTATTCCGGAAGTACCATTGAAGCACCGTCGTAATTCATAGCGTCGAGCAACTGTTGGGAGCTGATGGACTGGCCGCGGGACCTAAATAATCCCCTTGTTGTTGCCCGCGCGGCCCGGTGGGCGCCCGAGAAAAGGTCGTGACTAAAGAAGAGCCATTTTTCATCCCATCCAATGATTTGACTTCTGAGCATAATCTTCTCAAACAGATGAAGCGGTCGTTCGAAGCGGACCATGACGCCGCCCGCCACGGGAAACCATCTATTTTTCGTAACGATACGGACCAGTCCGCACTGAGTCATCAAGTCAAATCGCCCGAGATCCATTAGGGTCAGATAGCGTCCGTTGTTCAAGTGCGCGTTGGTATCAAGGTCATTAGGCCAAATACGCATGGTGATTTCGGACGCGCGTATACCGGGAGAGCGATGTGTTTTGATCGCCCTACTTAATACTCGACCCGCGCGTAAAAATGGATACATGATGCTATTTCGCAGGAACAATCTGCGGAGGTTTGCTAAAACGCATCGTCCGAAAAATTCATCAGGGTTGAGCCGCCAGCCATGATCGACGAGAACAGCGCGCCTGTCTGTGGCAGCACTCGCTCCATAAAAAATTGCGCAGTTTTGATTTTTGCTTCGTAAAATTCAGGTTCGCTTGAGTCTTTTTGGCGCATTGCCGTTTGGGCCATGCGAGCCCACAGAAATGCCAACGCAACAAGGGCAAATAGCTTGAGATATTCACTGGAAGCAGCGGCGGCTTCATTGGGATCTTTTAGGCCCGCTTTTGCAATTTGTCCCGTTGCCATTTGAAGTCTGCCGAACGCTTTTGCCAGTGGCAGGACAAAGGGTTGTAGATCAGGGTCCGCGGTATGCGCGCCGATCCAGTCTTGTATCGGATGAAAGAATCGTCGAAGATATCGACCCATGTGGGCAGGCATTTTTCGACCGACGAGATCCAACGCCTGAATACCATTAGCGCCTTCATAGATCATTGCAATCCGGGCATCTCGGGCATACTGCTCAACGCCATTTTCGCGGATATAGCCGTGTCCCCCGTAAATCTGAATGGCCATTTGAGCATTGTCATGTCCCGCCTCAGATAGGTACGATTTCACAATAGGGGTTAATAGCTGAACGATATCGTCTGCCTGTTTTTTAGCTTCGGCATCGTTGCTATGATCGCGAATATCAATGTTTCGACCAATCCAAACCGCAAGCGCGCGAGCCCCCTCTGTGAATGCGCGCATGGTCAGTAAGGTCCGCCGGATATCAGGATGAACGAGTAGCGAATCTGCCGGTGCGTCAGGCGTCTTTGCGCCAGTGAGCGCCCGACCTTGTTGACGATCGCGGGCGTAGGTGGCGGCCGCCTGATAAGCGCTCTCACCAATACCTAAACCCTGAATACCTACGCCAAGTCTCGCATCATTCATCATGGTAAACATGGCCCGCATCCCTTTGTGGGGCTCTCCGACTAACCATCCCGTTGCGCCGTCGAGATTCATTTCACAGGTTGCCGATGCTTTGATGCCCATTTTGTTCTCAATTCGGGCGCAAAAAATCGGGTTGCGAGTGCTTGGATTGCCCTCGGTATCCGGTAAAAATTTCGGCACCAGAAAAAGGCTGATGCCTTTTATGCCTTTGGGCGCATCAGGCAAGCGACCCAGAACCAGATGGATAATATTTTGGGTGAGGTCGTGCTCTCCGGCTGTGATAAAAATCTTCGTGCCGCTGAGCGTGTAAGTGCCGTCGCTTTGAAGTGCTGCTTTTGTTTTGATCAGTCCAAGGTCTGTTCCGCATTGCGGCTCGGTCAGGCACATCGTGCCTGACCATTCGCCGCTGACCATTTTAGGTAAAAACTGATTCTTCAAATCATCATTGGCAAATGTGTTAACGGCCCGGTAGGCACCACGGGTAAGACCCACGTAAGTGGCAAACGACACATTTGCCGAGCAAGCCATTTCTTCCATGAGCACATTGACGGCCGCGGGTATACCTTGCCCGCCGTACTTGGGATCACACGGCAAACCGACCCAGCCACCCTCGGCGTATTGTTTGTAGGCGTCAATAAAGCCTTGCGGCGTTGTGACATGACCATTATCAAATTGACAACCCTCGAGATCGCCAGTGGTATTTAGCGGAAACAGTTCGTTTTCAGCGAGTCGGGCCGCTTCTTCAAGAATTGGATTGATAAGGTCTTCGGTCGCGTCCTCAAAACCGGGCAGAGCCGAGATGTCAGTGGGATCAAAAAGTTCGTTGTATACGAACTTCATATCTCGAAGGGGTACAGAGTAACTGGGCATAAATATATCTCGCTAATTTAATTGCGCAATGGTTTTCCGGTTTCAAGCATATGTTCGATTCGATCGAGAGTCTGGGGCGTTCGGAGCAGGCTCACAATTGCACTGCGCTCGAGATTCAGTAGCTTGTCTTCCGTTATCGGATCTGTCGGATCCGTTTTTCCACCCGCAAGAACATAGGCAAGCTTTTTACCTACCGTGACATCGTGCTGCGTTGCCTTTCCTGCTTTATGAAAATCATCGAGCACCATGTTCATGGCTGTTTCGCCTGAAGGGCCAGGCAACCGAAGTTCTTGGGGTTCAGGTGGAGCGTAGTCTTCGGCCAGTGCCAAGGCTCGTGTCTTGGCCGCGATCAGAAGGCGATCCCGATTCATCACGATGCCGTCACTGGGCCGCAAGAACATTAAGGCGCGACTTTCGTCCGCTGATTTTGCAACAGTGGCGGTGGCCACGGTCTCGAAAACTTTAGTGACAGCGGGCATTGGCCCTTTGGCGTGTTTGGGATTATTGCTCCATCGAAGCAGCATCTCCTTGCAACCCCCCCAGGCGGGCACGAGGCCAACACCAACTTCAACTAGGCCCATATAGGTTTCAGCATGTGCCTCGATCGCATCACAGTGTAAAAGCACCTCACATCCACCTCCCAGTGCCATTCCGGATGGCGCACCGACGACCGGAAAAGGCGCAAACTTCAGTTTCTTGTAAACCTCTTGACCCTGCTTTACCGATTCGGTGATGTTGGGCCAAGCTGCGATATTTGCGGCGAACAAGCCGAGACCAACATTTGCGCCTACCGAGAAGTTCGCCCCCTCGTTGTGAATGACGAGTGCCTTATAACCTTTGGTGGCAGCGAGTTTAGTGGCCTCAACCGCCATTTGCATAATACCTTCATCAATTGCGTTCATTTTTGAATGGAACTCAAGGCACATCACCTGATCACCAATATCCCAAATACTGGCCGAGCGGTTACCGGCAATTTTTTCAGTTGCGCGTTTGAGGTCGGATAACAAAAGTACACCGGTTGGCCGGCAGACATTGCGATAACCGTCATTGGTATCAAAGTACTGTAACGCGCCGTTGTGTGTGCGATAAAAAGAACCATCTCCGACCTGCTCTAGTAAGGCGGGTACTGCCATTCCGTCAGCCTTCAGTTTTTCAGCAAACCAGCGTGGACCCAGTTTATCGATTAGCTCGAATGGGCCCCATTTCCAGCCGTAGCCAGATCTCATAGCCTCATCAATTGCCTGTACATCATCGGCTATTTCAGGAATCAGGGATGCTGAATAGCTTAGGGTATGCGACAAGACACGCCACGCATATTGACCCCCGCGATCGGGGTGTTCGACTAATTGGCGTAATCCGGCACGCCCGGCCTCGATGCTTTCAAGATCAACTTTAATTGCAGGGTGATATTCAGCAGTTTTGAGATCAATCGCTTCTTTGACTTTGGCGCCACCCGATCGATTTAGACGATAAAACCCGCTTTTGCCTTTTCTTCCAGTGTAGCCGTCGTTAATCATTTTCTCGATGAACGCGCTGGGTCGATGAATGTCCCGGTACATATCTGATTGCGGGAGCATTGATAGCATCGATCGTTCAACATGAGGCTGCAAGTCAATACCCACCAGATCAAGCAGGCCAAAAACACCGGTCTTGGGGATGCCCATGGGTTTACCGATAATGGCATCTACCTCTTCCACCGCCATTTCGTGTTCAAAAGCGAAACGCACAGCGACACCCATCCATAAGATGCCAATGCGATTAGCAATAAAGCCCGGCGTGTCCTTGCAGTTAACAACTGATTTGCCGAGCTGGCGATCGCCGAAGTTTCGGAGCGTTTCAATGACTTCGGGTTGGGTATCAGGTCCTGCAACGATCTCAAGCAGTCGCATGTAGCGGGGCGGGTTAAAAAAGTGCGTGATCGCAAAGTGTTGACGAAAATCCTCCGGCATTTTGTCGACCAGGTTATGGAGCGGAATGGTGGAGGTATTGGAGGTGACGATGCTGCCCGGCTTTCGGTGTCTCAACAGGCTCTGATAGAGCGACTGTTTGATTTCAAGACTCTCAAGAACAACTTCAATAATGAGATCGCAGTCACTCACCAAGGCAAGATCATCTTCGATATTGCCGGGCGTAATCTGTTTAGCATTCCGTGGCTGCATGAGAGGCGCCGGGACCGTTTTCAACATTCGCGCGATAGCACCTCGCGCAACTGAGCTACGGTCGGGATTGTTGCTGTCAATGATATCGAGCAGGACAACACTCATTCCGGCATTGGCGGCTTGTGCCGCAATGCCGGATCCCATTACACCTGACCCGATCACCGCGACTTTTTGAATGGTCGACATTTAAACGGCCTCTAGAACAGTAGCAATTCCCTGACCTCCACCGATACATTGGGTCGACAGTGCGTATCGACCACCGTCTCTTTGCAGAATTTGCGCCGCTTTGCCCGTAATCCGTGCCCCCGTTGCGCCAAGCGGATGGCCGATCGCGATTGCACCCCCATCCACATTGACCGTCGCTGGGTCAAGATCAAGATCCCGCAGCGAGGCAATTGACTGCGTGGCAAACGCTTCATTGACTTCGATCACCGATAGATCCTGGGAAGTAATTCCAGCTCGGGAGAGGGCTTTACGGGATGAAAAAATAGGCCCTAATCCCATGGTTTCAGGCTTACATCCCGAGACTGCAAAACTGGCAATACGAGCCATTGGCTTGAGGCCATTTTTTGCTGCATAGTCGGCGTCACAAATCAGCGTAGCCGCGGCACCGTCAGTTAAAGGTGAGGAGGTTCCGGCCGTTACGGTACCGTTCTCATCGAAAGCAAGTTTGAGTCCTGACAGTCCGTCGAGATCAGTGCTGGGACGAAGGCATCCGTCTTGATCAATGGTTGTGCCGTTTACGTCAATGGGGACAATTTCGTCAGCAAACCGCCCCTGGCTTTGCGCGACACCTGCTTTTTGTTGGCTATTGACGGCAAATATTTCCTGCTCTTCTCGTGAAATTTGATACTCGCGACCCACGTTTTCCGCTGTTTCTCCCATCGACATATAAGCAGCAGGCATGGTGTCAAATAACGCGGGATTAGGCATCGGGTTAAATCCTGGCATTGGAACTCGCGTCATTGATTCAACGCCAGCACAAATATAAACATCGCCCGCGCCCATTTGAATAGCGCCCGCCGCCATATGGATGGCCTGCATTGATGATCCACAAAAGCGATTGATCGTTGCGCCTGCAACCGAAATAGGAAGTCCAGCCATTAGTCCGACAAGTCGAGCCATATTGAAGCCTTGCTCTCCCTCGGGAAAGGCGCAACCTAGGATGAGATCTTCAATGTCGTCCGGGTTAACGCCCGAGCGGTCGACCAGACCTTTCACGACATGGGCGGCAAGGTCGTCGGGTCTGACCTTGGTGAGACCCCCTTTATTCGCAAAGTGAAAGGGAGACCGGGCATAACCGGCAATTACAATATCTTTCATGATGTCTTTCCTTAAAAAATGTGAATCAGAAAATGAGTTCGGGTATCAACCGTTGGCGACACGTTTTGTGTTGTTTTTTAGAGCCAGTAAAGCTTGATCTTTAACAGCAGACAATTCAGTCAGGGAGGCTTCCAGATCAATTTTTTGCGATTCCAGTTCCTTGATACGGGCATCAACTTTTGCAAGCAAGAGCATAATTTGATCCTGCTGGGTCGGATCTGCATCGTATAGATTCAAGTAATCGCCAATATCGGTCAAACTAAATCCCAGCCGCTTGCCGCGCAGAATGAGTTGGAGTCTGCCGCGTTCCCGATGGGTATAGATCCGGGTCGTGCCGGCCCGCTGGGGATGCAGGAGCCCCTTGCTCTCATAAAATCGGATGGCTCTTGCGGTGACTCCTGTTTCTCGGGCAAGTTCCGTCACCGTCATTACTTCATTAAAGCGGTTGGTCATTCAGCTAAAGACCTTTTTTTTCTGATTCTTCAGCCACGAGTTCTTTTTTCGAAAGTTTGCCGATTATGGTTTTGGGTAGTTCTGCGCGAAATTCGATCTGACCGGGCATCTCAATTTTTGATAGTTTGTCCTGAAGAAAATCCTTCATTTGGCTTTCATCAACGACTTGTCCTTCTTTGAGTTTGACGAAGGCTTTTGGGCTTTGACCGCGGTATTCGTCATCAATGCCGATGACCGTGACTTCGGCTA
>JADHSN010000036.1 GCA_016776875.1 Gammaproteobacteria bacterium
CCATTAAGTAAAATTCATCATTCGGCCGCATTCCAATCAGGTTCGCCATGCGGTTTGATAGCGCAAAAAATGCCGTAATAGCACCTATGTCCCATATATCTTCATCGCTAAAGTCATGATCTCTAAGCACTTCGTAGTCCTGTTCTTCGAGCGCGGCTGAATCTTGTGCAACTTTGTCCGCAAAACGTAACATTGCGGTTTGCCTAGCGGTGATATCCGCTTTGCGAAAGTTAATCGCCACCTGATCAGCAACAAGTGGATCGCGGGCATAAATTCTCAGAATTGCGCCGTGGGCGACCACACAATACTGGCAATGATTAGCGCCAGATGTCGAGACCACAATCATTTCTTTCTCAGCTTTCGATAGTCCACCTTCACGAAACATCAGCGCGTCGTGGTAATCAAAGAACGCCCTGCACTCCTCCGGTCGATGGGCTAATGTCAGAAATACGTTGGGGACAAACCCAGCTTTTTCCTGAACACCAAGAATACGATCTCTTAGATCGTCAGGTAATTCATTGATATCAGGAACAGGATAACGGCTGATCTTCTTGTCATTCATAAATATCGATTTAAGTTATTAGGAATTTGAGTAGCGTGCTGATTCGGAAACCCAGTATTGGCTGCGGTCGTTTTCAATTCAATCAGAAATTAATCCGGCCTTTCATTCATCAATGATCCAACCTGCAGCGCCTCACGCAACTCGCGCCTCGGCTCCTGCCATCGGAATCGAATCGAGTTTCGCACAATATCCTCGTCGAGAACCTTGAGCTCATCAACAATCGGCGACCAATGTACCAATGCATCAGGGCTTTGGGTGAATATGGTATCGAGCTCCAGGATGTCGTCAAATTCACATGAGCTCAACCGCATTTTTATCATTTCAATTGATTGGTTAAAGTCAGGTCCGGCCTCCTCTGGACTTCCTATCGTCTCGAGGATCAAACTCACGACTGACCGCATTGTCGCTCGGATTTGAGTCGCCTGTACATCCTCACGATAAATCAAATTTCCGGTATAAACGACAAGATCAGATACGCAGGCTGCCCAGATCTGCCATTTAGCGATATTAATAGATGTCAGGAAAATATCGTTTTTAAAAAGTTCTGGAAAACGAGTGCCAGCTCGAGTTTTGATATAACCGTATAGAGAGGTCTGTCCGACCATGCTTGCACGACTCGTGATGAACTCTGCGAGTTTTTCTTCATCTGTAATCGGACCTAACTTCTCTCGCCGATGCCAAAACTGCGTTTTTAACGCGGCTAACGCCTCCTTGATCTTGTTTATCACCAATTTTTATCCCCGTCATCCAAAAGCACTATCAAGCCGCAAATTCAGTTTGCCTTGCTCAATCCCTATGTTACATTTTGTAACAACTATTTGGCACTCATTCAGAGGCTCCAATGGATCGGATTGTTCTTGTGCTAGGGCTTTCGGCGCTCCTATTTCTATCGCCAATCTTATCTTGGTGGCTCAGGCCCTCGTTTCCCTGGTATCTGGCTTACCTATTATGGTTGCTCATTATTTTAATGATCCCTTGGGCGCATAACAGGCTTTTCAACCGGTGACCGTAGCGGTAGAAACGCTGTTTTTGGGCTGTGTTATCTACTTCTTAATCATGCTTTTGGCTGCCTATGCGGTCGATAAACGATGGTTACCGCCCTCGTTAACACGACATCCACTGATCTATATTTTTTCGCTCGGCGTCTATGCCACGTCATGGAGCTTTTATGGAAGCGCCAGCCTTGCTCTCGATAACGGAGTTTTATTTTTAGCAATCTACCTCGGCCTGACCATCGCATTTGTTTTGACACCGGTATTGATCAGTCCGATTCTTCGCCTGGTTCGCGAATATCAGCTAACGTCACTCGCTGATTTATTTGCCTTTCGGTTTAGAAGTCAAACGGTTGGTATTTTGGTCACCTTATTCACGCTTGCCGGTGTCCTTCCCTATATCTCACTTCAGATCCAAGTTGTCATCGAGTCAATTCAAGTTTTAACTGGCGAATTTCCATCGAATGGAATAGCGATAGGTTTCTGCACCCTAATTGTTGTATTCACCGCTTTATTCGGAACCCGCCATATTTCCCCACAGGAAAAGCACGAGGGCCTTATCGTCACAATCGCTTTTCAGTCGTTAATAAAAATGATAGCACTCTTGACGATTGCGGGATTTTCCGTTTTCGGAATTTTTGGCGGAGTGGCAAACCTAGAAAATTGGCTGGCGGGACACCCCCAAGTGATCGCAGACATGACAAGGCCCCAGGGAGGCAGTCCTTGGGTGAGTCTCATCATTCTTGGATTTGCAGCAGCATTTCTGCTGCCGCGGCAATTTCATATGATGTTCACCGAGAACATCGCTCCAAAAACGCTGCAATATGCAGCCTGGGGCCTGCCCCTATTTCTTCTGGTAATCAGTCTCACCACCCCTATCGTCCTATGGGCCTCAATCCAGGCGGATCTGGATACTTCTGCTGATTATGCGGTGCTCGGTATTGCGCAAAAAAGCGAATCCACAGCGTTAATCCTTCTTGTTTTTTTCGGTGGTACATCAGCCGCGAGTGCCGTCGTGATTGTCAGCGCGTTAGCACTCGCCGGTATGACCATCAACCACATAGTGCTTCCCGCCATTGGCACGCCAAGTACACAGGTCAGCCTGTACCGATGGCTACTCTGGGGAAGACGAATCATTATTGCAATCATTGTTTTCTCAGCATACGCCCTCTGCCAGCTTTTCCAAGCAAATAATAAACTTGTAGATGCAGAATTGATTTCCTTCGTTGCGATCGCCCAATTCTTGCCGGGCATCATTGGCACACTTTTTTGGCCTGTTGCCAACCGCTTTGGATTTATTGCCGGGCTTATCGGCGGTGGATTAGTCTGGTTTATTATTTTAGTTTTACCACTACTCAGCGAACTTGGCCAAACCCCGAGCGACATAACATCTCCGCTATGGGATTGGTCCGGACAAGATCAATGGACTTTTGTCACACTATCCACTCTCTCAATCAATTCTCTTCTTTTCATTGCCTTTTCTATTCTCATACGCCAAAGCCCTGCTGAAAAAGAGGCGGCCACACTTTGCGCACAAGAATTGACAACGCCGTATCGAAACCGCGTCCAACTTCAATCGCCTCAAGAATTTGTACCCGCTTTAGCCCGCACACTTGGTCCTGAAACCGCAAGATTCGAAGTGAAACGGGCCCAGCGGGATCTCGAAATACAGGACGAAGAGACCGATACCCGAATTCTAAGCCGACTTCGAGAGCGCATCGAACGCAATTTATCCGGCCTTGTTGGGCCACAATTCGCCAGAGACGTTGTCAATATTCGGTTACCTATTGATCGTGAAATTCGGCCAACAGGGACCGATCAACTCCACTCAATGGAGCAGACCCTTGAGACATCCAGAAGCCGACTGCGCGGTCTCGCCGCTCAACTCGATTTAATGAGACGGTACCATCGACAAGTGCTCGAGGAGTTACCCATCGGCGTGTGTTCAATTAGTTTCGATGGTGACATCACCGGCTGGAATCGAGAAATGGAAACAGTATCTGGCATCCCCAAAAACACCGCCATAGGGTTGCAGCCACAGTTTTTAATGATGCCCTGGAATCACTTATTTAATGATTTTATTCAGAGCGATCATACTCATATCCATAAAAAATTTCTCGCGCTGGAGAGCGGTGCCCGGTGGTTCAGTTTATCCAAAGCATCAATAAAGGGCGTGCAATCAGGCCAAGATAAAACAGCCAACGAATTACTTGGCACGAGCATCCTGATTCATGACATTACGGAGTTTCACTTAATGGAAAATCAGCTCGCTCACAGTGAGAGACTTGCATCAATTGGACGCTTCGCTTCGGGCGTTGCCCACGAGATTGGAAATCCTGTTACGGGCATTGCCTGTCTCGCCCAAAATCTCGAAGCAGAAATATCAGACCCCAAAATTAATTCAGAAATTCAAGATATCCTCGAACAAACCTATCGAATTAATAACATCGTTCAGACCTTGGTCAACTTTGCAAGACGGGGCGAAACTGAACTTATGCAAAAACATCGATTCTCGATAAGGGATTGCCTTGATGATGCAGGAGACCTCGTTCGAATAGCGCGTCCCGGAAAATCAATTGATTTAATTATTGACTGCCCAAAAGAAATCGAAATAGAGGGTGATCGTCAGCGTGTCTCTCAAGTTCTTGTCAATGTTCTTAGTAACGCTTATGACGCGAGCCAGACTGGAGAAGTGGTGCGGGTGCTTGTCTCCCAAAACACGAGTCAAATTAAGATCAGTATCCGCGACTTTGGTCATGGCATGAGTGACGAAATTAGCGAACGTATTTTCGAACCTTTTATGTCCACCAAACAGCCAGGAGAGGGCACAGGCCTTGGCATGGCGCTAACCTATGGAATTATTCGAGATCACAATGGAAATATCGAGGTAGACAGTTTCCCCGGCGCTGGCACAGAAGTTCGAATCTACCTCCCCCTGCCCTGAGATTTTTTTATGGAACGCATACTAATTATTGAAGATGAAATTGTCATACGACGGGCGTTATCGAAACTCCTTAGGCGAAAAGGATATGAGGTTTTTGAGGCAGGTTCCGTTGCTGAAGGCGAGGAAAATCACAGTCTGGACTCGTTTCACCTGATCATTGCCGACCTCCGGCTGCCCGGTGGACTCGGAACTGACGTGATTGATCAATGTGGTGCGACGCCAGTTTTAATTATGACCAGCTACGCGAGTATCAGCTCTGCCGTTGACTCAATGAAAGCTGGTGCTGCCGACTACATCGCAAAACCTTTTAACCACGATGAAATTCTTATCGTGGCTGATCGACTGATCCGACAAAATGTTATTTTTCGACAAAATCTGATCTTGAAAAGAGAAATTAACCAAACATATCCGGTGGCGGGAATGGTGGGCGATTCGGATGCCATGAAGCAGGTGTTCGCCAGAATTGAAAAAGTCGCCCCAACGGACTCAACGGTGTTGATCTATGGAGAATCCGGCACAGGAAAAGAGCTGGTCGCACGCGCAATCCATGAACAAGGAGCGCGCAAAAGTATTCCTCTGGTCACGATGAATTGTGCAGCGATACCGGACAGCCTAATCGAATCTGAATTATTTGGTTATGAGAAAGGTGCATTCACTGGCGCTGAAAAATCAACACAGGGTCTCATCGAAAGTGCGGATAATGGCACCCTCTTTTTAGACGAGGTTGCTGAATTATCCCCATCAGCTCAAGCAGGACTTCTTCGAGTACTGCAAGAGGGTGAACTTCGCCGATTGGGTTCAACCAAGACTAAACGCGTCAATGTTCGAGTGCTCGCCGCAACTCATCGCGACCTCGTCGCTCGAGTTGATGAAGGCCTCTTTCGGGATGACTTACTTTATCGGTTAAAAGTCATTGAGATCGACCTGCCCCCATTACGCGACCGAAAAGAAGATCTTCCAGCCTTGGCAGAGCATCTGTTGAAACGGATTAGGTCAAAGCTGAATAGAGAGGTCCACGGGTTCTCGCCCGGCGCGGTCAAAAAAATCAGCGAATATGATTGGCCCGGAAATGTTCGGGAGCTTGAAAATGCAATCGAACGGGCGTTGATTCTCTGCGACGGATCCGAGATTACGCCGGATCTACTTAACTTCGAGAAGATCGGTGACAATTCCCATCAGGGTAGCAGCTCAACTTCATCCAAAAAATCACTCGATGAGTACTTTGTTACGTTTGTCCGCCAGCACGAGCGGGAAATGAATGAGACCGAGCTGGCTCGAGAATTGGGGATTAGCCGAAAGACACTTTGGGAACGACGCCAAAGATTTGACATACGACGGAATCTTTCTGGCAAGGAGAAATCCTAGTTAGGGTTTCGATATCCGCCTCGACTCGAGAGATGTGTTACGGTTACAAAATATGTTACTAAACGTAACATTCCAACCGTAACACTTTTGCTTAAAACGACAGTATTACCCTGTTTTTTGCTTCTATTACCCCCCAACCCCTCTTGGCATGAAAATTGCTTAAGTTAAACCAACGCGGCAAATAGTTGTCGCGGAGGTTTAACAACAACTGCAGTTGGAGGGTAAATAAATGACTAACGTGGATCAGTCTACACGTGAAGCCCATTGGGCCAAGACTAAGGGGTTGATGATCACAACTCTTATCGTCTGGTTCATCTTCTCGTACCTTGTTCACTGGTTTGCTGACGGATTAAACAGCGTCACATTCCTTGGATTCCCGCTTGGCTTCTATATGTCTGCCCAAGGCTCTTTGGTGATATTTGTTGTGCTGATCTTCTGGTTTGCTAGAAGACAGCATGCGATAGATACAGAGCACGGCGTGGCTGAAGAAGAATAACCAAGATCATCAGAATTAGGAGAAATTCATATGTCTGTAATTAAAGGTGACTTTATAGACAATCTGCCAAAGGTCTATGGCCTTTACACTGGCGGGTTCCTCATCTTCATCCTGCTGATGGCGATTCTTGAGCAGGCTGGAGTCGGTGCCGATACCATCGGCATACTTTTTGTTGCGTTTACTGTGGTCATTTATGCAGCCATCGGTTGGCTGTCACGCACAATGCAGGTCGATGCCTACTATGTTGCGGGACGTCAGGTGCCAGCGGTCTTTAATGGCATGGCAACAGCCGCTGACTGGATGTCAGGCGCGTCTTTTGTCGCGCTCGCCGGTGGGATCTACTTTGGTGGCCACGGCTATATGGCGTTTATTGTTGGCTGGACCGGCGGCTACGTATTGGTTGCCGCTTTAATGGCGCCCTATCTGAGAAAATTCGGTTGCTATACGGTGCCAGACTTTATCGGTACCCGATATGGTGGAAATCTTTCACGCTTTCTCGCGGTGCTCGTTCTCGTCATTGCCTCGTTTACGTATGTGACGGCCCAAATTAACGCCACTGGAACAATTGCATCACGAGCCCTTCAGATTCCGTTTGAAGTGGGTGTCTGGTTCGGTCTGCTCGGTATTCTGCTTTGCTCTATGTTAGGCGGAATGCGCGCAGTCACCTGGACTCAGGTCGCTCAATATATTGTGTTGATTATTGCCTATGTCGTGCCGGTGGTCTGGATGTCTAACAAGCAGGGCTTTGGCCTCATACCCCAGTTTGTATATGGCGATGCCATCATGCGGATCGGGGAACTCGAAACCCTTATTGGAGTCGGCACTCAACCGGCCGAGGCTTTTCCAGGTCTGAAAGCATTAACAGTGCCCTATTACGAAGCCGGGACTGACTTTGCGTCCAAGTGGAAATTCGTTACCCTGGTCTTTTGTATGATGGCGGGTACGGCATCCTTGCCGCATATCTTGATGCGCTACTTCACAACCCCAAGTGTGAAGGCCGCTCGTCAATCAGTGGCCTGGTCGCTCTTTTTTATATTCCTGCTGTACTTCACAGCGCCCGCCCTTGCGACTTTTACCAAGCTGCAACTGCTCGACCCAAGTCTTGCAACCAGCATTATTGGTAAATCAATCAGCGAGGTCAGTGCTTTAGACTGGATTCAGAAATGGAGCGCAGTCAAAATGCTCGCGATCTCGGACGCTAATGGCGATGGTATCCTGCAAATTACTGAGTTCTTCATGCGCGGCGACATCGTCGTACTTGCGACCCCAGAAATCGCAGGCTTGCCCTATGTCATTTCGGGCTTGGTTGCAGCCGGGGGGATGGCAGCGGCGATGTCTACTGCAGATGGTCTACTGCTGGCAATCGCCAACGCGCTGTCACATGATCTTTATTACAAGATCATCGATCCAAAAGCAGATACGAAACATCGACTCATTGTGGCCCGCGTCCTGCTGATTTTAATTGGTGGTGCAGGTGCATTTGTCGCCAGCCTGAAACTAACCAGCATTCTTGGGGCGGTGGCTTGGGCCTTTGACTTTGCGATGTCAGGCCTGTTCTTCCCGCTGGTCCTGGGCGTGTGGTGGAAGCGGGCTAACCGTCAGGGCGCCATCGCGGGAATGTTTTTTGGCCTACTGGCGGGAACTGCCTATTTGTACGCAGTCCGATGGGGCGGAATGGAACCATGGCTCTACATCGACCATTTGCGATTCGGTATTATTGGCGCCAGCGTCAGCCTCGTGGCAATGATCGTGGTGAGTTTGGCAACTGCTGAACCCGACGAAGAGACTCAACGAATGGTAGACGAAGTTCGCATTCCGCGAGGTGAATCGGTAATCGATTCACGCCACTAGACTCGATCCCGTAAACTGATCGCCGGGGCGAAGACGTTCTTCGCCCCGGTTTTTTTTGCCCTAAGGAGAAGATTAAATGACCGAAGCTTTCCCGGTATGGGTGATTGCTATCGATTACCTTTTAGGCGCCACAATGTGGACCTTAATTGGCCGATTTGGAATGTCTATTTTTCTGCGAGAGGATACTCACTTTTTCTTTGCTCAATTTTTTATTCGAATCACTAACCCATTAGTAAAACTCTTCAACCCCATCACACCTAACTTTCTGATTCGACCTCTGGTTCCGCTCTACATCGCCTGGTTTTTTTACATGATCCGCTTTTACCTAATGCCGTGGCTCATGGGTTATTCGGTCATGGGCATGTTGTCATTCCCGCTCGAGACCGAATTTTCATTAGGCTTAGCATCCCTTATTGAATCCATCCTCGATATGATTCGATAAGGCGGCCACCCATTGCTGACAGGCGATACGAATAGGCAACAAAAAGTTGGCTCAAAAAAAGACCCAGCAACAGCTGGGTCTTTTTTACCATTTACTGTTATAGACTGAACGGCAGCCTTAAAACCTTCAGATCATGATATTGCCTGAGACTGCGAAGGTTCATTGAGCGCTCTCTTTAAACAAGCAAGCACCCTTTCTACATTTTCCATTCGACATGAGTGACCCATTAGACCGATTCTCCAGACTTTTCCAGCCAATGGACCGAGTCCGGCTCCTATTTCTAGATTGTCCTCATTCAAAAGACGTGCTCGAATTGCCGCTTCATCGACCCCGTCCGGAACCTTGACGACATTTAATTGTCCGAGACGAGCGCCGCTTTCTTCAACGAGCATCTGTAACCCCATCGCTCTGAGTCCTTCAACCAATCGCTCGGCGATGTGTCGATGCCGCTCCCAGGATTTTTCCAAACCTTCTTGCCGCACCATGCGAAGCGACTCGGCTAGCGCGAAAATACTGTTGACCGGGGCCGTGTGATGATAAGCGCGTTTACTACCTTCCGACCAATAACTATCAATCAAGCCGAGGTCATGAAACCATGTGCCGACAGGCTCCGATCGTTGGCTAATTTTCTTAAGCGCTCTTTCACCCACAGTCACAGGCGCAATTCCCGCGACACTGGATAAGCATTTTTGCGCGCCTGAATAGACAGCATCAAGACCCCATTCATCAACATAAAGAGGCGACCCCACTAACGACGTCACTGTATCGACAATCGTCAAACAGTCATATCGTTGGGCAATCCCCGCAAGCGTTCTCGCATCAGAAAGTGCGCCGGTAGATGTTTCTGCGTGCACAAACGAAACAACTTTTGCATCCGGATTAGCCTTTAACGCCGCTTCAAGCTTTTCCGGGTCAACCGGCTGACCCCATTCATCATCGATCGTGACAACATCTGCCCTGAGCCGAGTGGCCATTTCTTCCATACGCTGACCAAAAACCCCATTCCGCGCCACAACCACCTTGTCTCCTGCCTCTACGATGTTGGTGAAACAGGTTTCCATTCCGGCTGATCCTGGCCCGGAAACCGGAAACGTTAATCGATTTTCAGTTTGAAATGCATAACGCAATAAATCTTTGACTTCATCCATTAAAGAGACAAACGCAGGGTCGAGGTGGCCAATAGCCGGTTGGGCCAGTGCGGTCAGGACTCGGGGATGAATTTCAGATGGTCCCGGCCCCATCAAAGTCCGAATGGGCAGGGTCTTAATCGGCAAGCTAACAACATTTTCCATTGTTGTATCCTGAGATGATGATCGTCTCGACAAGGATACGTGGCGTTAAAGATCTCGATGACTGCGATTTCTAATCACTACCATTACGAAAACATTATTATCTATTCCCAATCAGGTCATGTTTCTAATCGATTACGAAAATTGATTGTCTCAAACACTTACTTGTTTAGGGCGTTCTGCCTGCAGATAAAGGCATTCCGTTGCGATCGTCGCGGCCGCGAGCGCCGTTAACTCCGCGTGATCGTAGGATGGCGCCACCTCAACAACGTCCATACCCACAATATCTAATCCTTTCAGTCCACGAAGAATTTGAAGAGCTTTGTTACTGGTGACCCCGCCCGCCACCGGAGTACCGGTCCCTGGCGCATACGCAGGATCGAGACAGTCAATATCAAAAGTCAGATAAATTTTTCGATTGCCGACCCTCTCTCGGATTTGCTCGACGAGCAACGGCGCGGCGTTGTTATTTACCGTATCCGCGTTTAAGACTAAAAATTGATGGGCATCATAATCATATGGCGTTCGAATACCAATTTGGACCGACGCGGCCGGATCAATTAATCCTTCTTTCGGCGCGTGATAAAACATCGTGCCATGATCAACGGCCGAACCTTGTTCATAAGTGTCCGTGTGTGCATCAAAATGCACTAATGCCATTTCGCCATGCACTGCATGATGCGCTCTCAGCAAAGGAAGGGTTATGAAGTGATCTCCACCAAGAGATAACAGTGTCTTCCCTGATCGAATAATCTCGAGCGCCTTATTTTCCAGATTTGCGCAAAATGTTTTACTGTCCCCCGGTGGAAAAATAAGATCGCCACAATCAACGTACCTTAAATGATCGGCTAAAGCATAGGTCCACGGCCAGTGCGCCTCTTCCCAGCGAAGCGTGCCCGAGGCATGCCGAATAGCTGCCGGTCCACTACGGGTACCTGACCGCCCTGTCGTCCCAAGATCGAATGGCACGCCGAGAATTGCAATGTCAGCATCTGATGAGCCGCCCAAATCAAGAGACGCTCCAAGAAAGCCAAAGAGGTTTGAGTAAGACGACGCGTCGTCCCGAATATCAAAGTCAGCCATAAAACAGTCCTACCGTGTTTTCTGTTGTCGAACGCCAGAGTAACATGAGGCAAATCGGTAATTTTTCCACGCGACTATATCCTAAGTCATTCAATATGATGACTTCAGTCAGGAAGGGCAAAACTAGAGGGAAATGACAGTTTTATGGATCGAAAACAAAAAAACGCCCGACATTGTCGGGCATTTTTTCGAGATGCGCGTAGATCATTCTGACTCAAGTCATAACCCGTTCAACCACAACTGTGCAGAAAAAATTTAAAAAGGAATATCATCGTCAAAATCGCCACTAGGGCCAGAATCACGCTGCGGCGGACTTGCCGACGATGCACTTTGGGAGTCGCCTCCACCGCCGCCGTCACGGCCACCTAAAAACGTCATCTCTCGAGCAACAATCTCAGTAGACCAGCGATCATTCCCATCTTTATCTTGGTATTTAGAGGTCTGAATTCGTCCCTCAATATAAACCTGCGATCCTTTTTTAAGATACTCGCCCGCAAGTTCCGCCTGGCGCCCAAACAGCTTAATACGGTGCCATTCGGTTCGCTCCTGTTGCTCACCGCTGTTTTTGTCTTTCCAACGCTCAGAGGTTGCCACCGAAATACTCGCGATCGCGCTACCATTTGCTGCATAGCGAATTTCCGGATCATTACCCAAGTTTCCAACCACAATTGCTTTATTTACGCCAGCCATCAGTCATTTTTTCCTTTTTAAATTTACAATCAGATCAATTTTTAACGCTCAAACAGTATAACGCTCAACAAGCGAATCTTAACAACTGGCCAGAAATTTTTATCCCGATTCTAAGTATGTGTCTGTATCAGAGACGCTTATGCTTCGCCTCGTTTGGCTAGACTTTGTTAATTAAATATGCGACCTTCTACTACCTGATTTTTTTCACCCACTCACGAAATTTGACGAGCACCTGCTGGAGTTCAACATGGAAAACACCGTAGCTATCGACGTTTCCAACGTCTCTAAGATCTTTGCGAGGGGCACAGCTCAAGAGGTCAAAGCGCTCGATGATGTCTCGGTGGCTATTTTTCAAAATGAGTTTTTTACACTTCTGGGCCCATCCGGTTGCGGTAAAACCACGCTTCTTCGGCTAATCGCGGGATTCGAGCACCCCACTTTCGGATCAATCCAGCTAGACGGCGCAGAAATAAGCTCGCTCGCGCCCTACGACCGACCGGTTAACACCGTGTTTCAGAACTACGCACTTTTTCCCCATATGACGGTTGCCGAAAATATTGGCTTTGGCTTGGAAATGCAGGGACGCTCGAAAACAGAGGTTGAAACGACGGTATCCGAGATGCTGGGGCTTGTTCGAATGGAGACGCTGCGAGATCGACATATCGATCAAATTTCAGGTGGCCAACAACAGCGAGTTGCCCTCGCCCGCGCACTCGCACCCCGACCCAAGGTGCTCCTCCTCGATGAGCCCCTGTCCGCACTTGATCTAAAGCTTAGAAAGGAGATGCAGGTCGAGCTTAAACGGCTTCAACACGAAACCGGCATTACGTTTGTGTTTGTGACCCACGATCAGGAAGAAGCACTGACGATGTCAGATCGTGTTGCGGTAATGAACAATGGCAAAATTCTTCAGGTGGATCACCCTCATGAGATTTATAACCGGCCAAACGATCGGTTTGTTGCCGATTTTATCGGCGACACTAATTTTATTCGAGCAAGAATAATCGACAAAGATTCAACCCGCATGCATCTTGATATTGGTGGCGAAAAATCAATCCAGCTTCCCACTCCATCTGATTTATCAGCCAACCGGGAAATCACATTGGCCATTCGGCCGGAGCAAGCTCGGATCTGCGGCGCAGAGGATACTCCAATATTCGAAGGCAAACTTGCCGAGACCATTTATATTGGTACCGACACTCACTACCAGATTGATATTGGCACTGATTCGCCTTTTGTGATTCGAGTTCAAAATGCGTCAGGTGAAGTTCCACCATTGACTCAGGGCGACAGGGTTGCCATATCAATTGATTCTGCTGTGATTCAGGTTTTGCGAGACTAAGCGGTGAGTAAAACGCGGACACACCAGGAGAGTCTTGAAGCGCAAGCACAACGCAAGGAAGTCAAGCGCAACCTCCTGCTTTCAACTCCCGCTTTAATTGTTCTGATCTGCGCCGCTTCAGGACCCCTTCTGATCATGGTTGTATTCTCATTCCTGACCTCAGGAGACTACGGTGGCGTTAAGTGGGAATGGTCAACCCAAGCGTGGTTTCAGGTTGCTTTTTATAGGGATATATTTGACGACACGGTCTCGATTGCAGATGCACATCTATCAATTCTTTGGCGGTCGGTTCGATTATCTTTTTTGACCACGCTTACCGCATTCGTTCTGGGCTTCCCAACGGCGTACTTCATTGCGACCCGACCTCCTGAGACGCGAAACATATGGCTGTTTCTGGTCACAATTCCGTTCTGGACGAATCTTCTAATCCGCACATTTGCCATCCTCGAAATTATTCGCAATCAGGGGGTGGTGAATTCTTTCTTGCTTATGCTCGGAGTCATAGATCAACCTTTGGATATGCTTTACACCGATATTGCGATCTTGCTGGGCATGACCTACGTCTACATCCCGCTGATGATTCTGCCGATTTATGCATCAATGGAGCGATTTGATTTCAAACTGGTCGAAGCCGCTTACGATCTGTACGCCTCTCGATGGAAAGTCATGAAACGCGTTATTCTGCCGCTTGTAAAACCCGGGGTTGTGGCAGGATCCATCTTGGTGTTTATCCCTTCGCTCGGCGCGTATGTAACCCCTCGAGTGCTCGGCGGCGGGAAGAATCTGATGCTGGGCAACTTAATTGAACTTCAGTTCGGTCAAGGACGGAATTGGCCGCTCGGTGCCGCGCTTTCATTAACCTTGCTTGCGATCGTAATGATTGCCCTGATCGTGTATGTGCGTTCGGCTCAAAAACAAGGAACGACCCATGGCCATTAGACGTCGCTCGTTCGTCATCAAGAGAATGCCGGGCTTCACACTGCTCGCACTGGCGTGCTTCTTTGCGCTTTATATGCCGCTTGCACCCTTGGTCGTCTATTCTTTCAACGAAGGAAACAACATCGCACTATGGGAAGGGTTCTCCCTAAGATGGTACCAGGCCGCCTGGGAAAACC
>JADHSN010000037.1 GCA_016776875.1 Gammaproteobacteria bacterium
AGCGGTTCGTTGGGTGATATTTACCATCATCGCCAGTGGAAAGATTTTCTTAACGTCAAGGATCTTTGTGTTGTATGGGGCACAAACGTGCAATCTGATGTGTTTCGCAAGCTGCGATACAGTAGTGGTCCTTGGACTTGTTTTTTTAAGATACCAGACCGGCAGACAGGCAAGCAGTTCAGGGCTGATCAATTATCAAACAATCATATTTTGACTGACAATATCGATTTGCATCGCCTCATTATGCGTGCCGCGCCGGGAGATGAGGTCCGTATTAGCGGGGTGCTCGCTAATTATCAAAATCAAGCGACAGGGTTTGACCGACAAACCAGTATCTCTCGAACAGACAATGGAAATGGTGCATGCGAAACTATTTTTGTGACAGATTTTTCGATCATAAAAAAAGCCAATCCCCTCTGGCGAATGATGTATCGAGTCGCGGTTTGGTCAGCGATTTTGGCCGTATTGGGCTTTATTGCAACGCTGCTCGTTCGCCCCGCCAGGCGGTTTTATCGATAAACGATAGTGGCCAATTCTGGCCATGATCCTTAGGTCTATAGAATAAAAAACCCCGGGACAAGGCCCGGGGTTTTGCGAAGGAACACTAGTCCAGATAGCTGCGGAGCTTTTCAGATCGGGTGGGGTGACGCATTTTTCGCAAGGCCTTAGCTTCAATTTGTCGAATGCGCTCTCGGGTCACGTCAAACTGCTTGCCCACTTCCTCGAGGGTGTGATCTGTATTAAGACCAATACCGAACCGCATTCGAATGACTTTAGACTCTCGCTCGGTGAGACTGTTAAGAATTGAGTCCGTCGCACTCGTTAATCCAGTCGTGAGCGCCGCATCCTCTGGTGCTAAGATGTTCTTGTCCTCAATGAAATCACCAAGATGCGAATCCTCATCATCACCGATGGGCGTTTCCATGGAAATGGGCTCTTTCGCTATCTTGAGCACTTTTAGTATTTTGTTCTCGGGCATATCCATGCGTTCCGCGAGTTCTTCTGGGAGAGCCTCTCGACCTTTTTCCTGCAGGATTTGACGCGACACCCGGTTGAGTTTATTGATCGTTTCAATCATGTGAACCGGGATTCGGATTGTGCGGGCCTGATCGGCAATTGAGCGAGTGATTGCCTGACGAATCCACCAGGTCGCATACGTTGAGAATTTGTAACCTCTTCGATACTCAAACTTGTCGACCGCTTTCATCAGGCCAATGTTTCCTTCTTGAATCAAATCAAGAAACTGGAGTCCTCGGTTGGTGTACTTTTTTGCGATTGATATCACCAGACGAAGGTTCGCCTCGATCATTTCCTTTTTGGCACGTCGTGCCTTCGCTTCGCCGATTGACATCTTGCGGTTCACTTCTTTGATCTGATGGATTTTCAGACCCGCTACGTTTTCCAAATGCTCAAGTTTGATACGGAAGTTTTCAAGCTCGTCCGCATGCGTTTTCAGGATATCTTTATTGCCCTCTTTTCCTCGCATCATGCTGCGAATCCAAAAGGCCTCCGATTCCCGACCTACAAATTTCGAGATAAACGTTTTTCGAGTGACGCGAGCGCGTTGAACGCAGATTTTGATGATTTGTTTCTCGATTGAGCGAACTTCATCAACTATTTCGCGCATTACGGCAGAGAGGTACTCAGTCTGTCGGGGGACAAGTCGAATCTCCATCATTTCAAGCGATAGCTTTTCCTGATGTTTTTCCATCTGTGGTGCGCCAAGCCCATAACGACTCTGGCAGCGCTCCATACTCTTAAGTCCTTTTCGAATTCGGTCGAAACGTTCTTTTGCTTCCTCCGGGTCAGGACCTTGCGGCACATTATTTGCATTGTCATCATCGGAACCCGAATTATTATCAGAACCGGGAATTTCAGGCTGAGGGATTTCTTCGGTTTCAAGCGCAGCAAGATCGACGAAACCCACCAGGAGCTCAGTGAGTTTCATCTTGCTATTTTCAACATTATCGGCAAGGCTGACTAATTCAGTGACGATCACAGGTGCAGACGCCATTGCGCTCACGCTCTGCCGGATGCCGTCTTCGATTCGTTTGGCGAGGCGAATTTCATCCTGTCGGGTGAGTAATTCCACTGTGCCCATTTCTCGCATATACATGCGCACGGGGTCAGTTGTTCTGCCAAACTCGCTCTCGACGGCAGTTGTTAGAACAGCTTCAGCTTCTTCAACAACTTCTTCGTCATCACTGTTAGCCGTTTTCAGTAGCAGTGTGTCCGCATCAGGCGCCGCATCATAGACTTCAATGCCCAAATCGTTGATCATGTTGACAACGGTTTCGATCTGATCCGTGTCGTTCATATCCTCAGGGAGATGATCGTTGATCTCTCGGTAGGTAAGAAAGCCTTGTTCCTTACCTTTAATAATTAGCCGTTTGAGTTCAGATTGTTGGCTTTGGGTATCTACAGACACAGTTCCCCCTGACGAAGAATTAGGCATTTAGAAAAAAACAGCGGAAAACCCTCCTATTATACCACGAATGAGCCTCTTCTAGACTGAAAACTAGCTTTCAGAGCGTTGCCGGCGAAGATTTTGTCGTTTCGCATAAAGTGCCGAAAGCTCAGTTTTAGAGGCTTCATCAAGCTCTTCTTGACTCGCGCGAGAGACCAGATTTTCGATGGACTGACCGAGTGCTTGATCCTCAAGCGTGTTGATTGTTTCGGTAAAAAACGGCAGAAAATCATCCTGCTCAAGTAAATGGTCCTTCGCCGCCAATTTTTCAAGTGTTGGTCCGTCTTCCGTATCTCGAAAGCGTTCGATAATCACGCCCGTCGTAATGTCTGGCTGTTTTAGCGCGATACCAAAAAGACGCTCGAGTAGTGAGAATCCGCGAACCTCTGAGTGCATGCTCAGATTTTCTGGAAGACTTATCTGACATGCTAATTTAGGTCGTTGGAGTATTAGGCTAATGGCGGTCGCCATAGGGCTCAGCCGCTGGGTAGTGGATCGGTTATTGCGGGAGACCCGACGGGTCGCGCGTTCATTGTCACTTTCTAAAGATTGCACGCCTGATTTTTCGCGCAATTGCTGGTTCATGAGTTCCCGAAGTGGTCCCTCGGGAATTTTAGCGAGCAGTGGTTTTGCGAGCTCCACCAAGCGCGCTCGCCCATCAAGGCGGCTGAGGTCAGTCTCATCCGAGATTTTCCTGAAAAGAAAATCGGGCAGCGAAGTTGCTTTGGTTGCGCGTTTTTGAAATGCTTCACCGCCTTCTTTTCGCACCAATGAGTCTGGATCTTCCCCATCAGGTAAAAATAAAAAGCTGATTTGTCGACCACCGGCAAGCTCAGGCAGAGAGTTTTCAAGTGCGCGCCACGCGGCTGAGCGTCCCGCTCGATCACCATCAAAGCAAAATACGATCGACGGCGCGAGTCGAAAAAGCCGGTGCAGATGCCGCTCTGTTGTCGCAGTCCCGAGTGTTGCAACTGCGTTTTCGACTCCGTTTTGGGCAAGCGCGACAACATCCATGTAGCCTTCAACTACGAGCGAATAGCCGAGTTTTGAGATTGGTGATCGCGCCCGGTGAAGGTTGTACAGTTCCGAGCCTTTTTGAAAAACAGGGGTTTCGGGTGAGTTCAAATACTTGGGCTCTCCTGAATGAAGGATTCTGCCGCCGAACGCAACAACCTGACCGCGATAATTATGGATTGGGAAAATCACTCGAGAACGAAAGCGATCATAAAAGCCTCCATTGTCTTTTCGAGCGGTGAGTCCAGCTTTCGCCATCAGATCCATCGTTTTTTTGTCGTCTCCTGCCGTTTTGGAAAGGCTGTCCCACCCCGGCGGCGCATATCCGAGCTCAAACAGTGCTGCAATTTCACCGGAAAGGCCGCGCTCTTTCAGATAGTTCACCGCGTCTTGAGAAATATCTCGATCACGTAACTGTTCTTTAAAAAAACGATTGGCGTTGGCGAGTGTGTCGAGCAGTGCCGGCATTAGGCCATCATCCTCGCGAGCAGGGCCGGTGTCAGGCAACTCGAGTCCGGCGCTTTCAGCCAAATCTTCAATTGCTTCCCGAAAGCTAAGTTGATCAAAGTCCATAAGGAACCCGATCGCGCTTCCATTCGCACCGCAGCCAAAGCAGTGATAAAACTGTTTGGTCTGACTTACGGTGAAAGAGGGCGTTTTCTCATTGTGAAAAGGGCAGCAGCCCTTCAAGTCACGCCCCCCTTTGCTGAGCGAGATCCGGGCTCCGATTACTTCGACGATGTCTGTGCGAGCCAGCACATCGTCTATGAATTCTCGAGGTATCTTGCCGCTCATTTTTGATCACGCTGAATTTACTGAGCAAATATTAGCATTCAAAAGTATAAAATCTGGTAACCACCCTAATTGATCAAAAAAACGCGACTGACTTTGCAAAATCTAAGTTCATCATCTGTTGATCGTTCTCCTGCTTCTTGCGTGCCCTTTGGTCTGGCCGGTCGTCAGGCGTCCCAAGCAATCGCCCGTTGGCTTTTAATTTGCTGCGCTTTAGTCTTTTGTATGATTCTATTGGGTGGTGTGACCCGGTTGACCGATTCCGGCTTGTCTATGGTTCGTTGGGAGCCCATTTCGGGCGTTTTGCCACCTATCAGTGCAAATCAATGGCAGCAGGAGTTTGATCACTATCGCGAATATCCGGAGTATCAGAAGATTAATAAGGGCATGTCGCTTGAGGCCTTCAAGACTATTTTCTATTTTGAGTGGGCGCACCGGGTGTTGGGTCGGACCATCGGACTCGTATTTGCACTCGGATTTTTTTGGCTTTGGTACAAGCGATATCTGACTCGACGGATGACGCCCCACCTTGTCGCGATGTTTTTGCTGGGCGGGCTTCAGGGGTTGCTTGGGTGGTATATGGTCAAAAGTGGGCTGGTTAATAATCCAGACGTGAGCCAGTATCGACTCACAGCGCATTTGGGTACTGCCATTCTCGTGTTTCTTTATATGTTGTGGGTGGTATTCGCGTTGTTGGAACGAAAGCCTCCGCAGATCGTTTCGCCTGTCTTTCGGCGGGCGGTTATCGGGCTTGGTATTTTATCTTCCGTTACGGTCCTTTCAGGCGGTTTTGTGGCCGGACTGAAAGCGGGTCACGCCTTTAATACATTTCCGCTAATGGCGGGGAAGTTGATTCCGCCCGGTTATGTTGTGCTGACACCGGCTTGGCGAAATTTCTTTGAAAACATTCCCACGGTGCAGTTCAACCATCGTCTTCTTGCGATAGCTACCTTGTTGCTCACGTTGATTTTTGTTTTTCGCGTTTTGAGACACCCGAAATTTCAGGCGCAACGCTTAATCGCTGTATTTTTAGGGCTTGCGGTGGTAGGCCAAGTAACGCTGGGAATAACGACGCTTCTGTTTCATGTGCCGGTTGTCTTGGCGGCAGTCCATCAGGGGATGGCGATCTTGGTTTTAAGTGTGATGCTCTACGCCGTGTTTCGTTTCCGGCGGGTCTGAGGTTTTTGACAGACTCAAAACTAGTCGGATAGTTTTTGTTTGATTAAGCCACTTACAACACCCATGTCCGCCTGCCCCTGGACTTGCGGTTTTAGCAGACCCATTACTTTTCCCATATCACGCACGGTTTGGGCGCCGGATTCGGATACCGCCTTTTCGATAAGGATCAGGAGCGCTTGCTCATCAAGCTGTTCGGGAAGATAAGTTTCGAGAACTGCCAGAGTAGCAGCTTCTTTTTGAACCAGATCCTCTCTTCCGCCTTGTTCAAAAAGAGCAATAGAGTCCTTTCCTTGTTTGACCATTTTTTGAACGACAGAGACAACATCTTCATCTGTCAGGTCGATGCGCTCATCGACTTCACGACGTTGGATTGCAGCGCGCAATAACCTTATGGACTCGAGACGGACGGCATCTTTCGCCCGCATCGCGTCCTTCATATCAGAAACGATGCGATCTTTAAGGGGATTCACGATCTTAAGGGCCGCAAACGTTGCGGCGGCGAGGTCAGGGACTTCAGTGAGCCCTCATTCGCGAAGGATTTTGTCTTGCAAGACGCTTCTTTTCACGTTTCTCTGCCGCTGCGCCAGCACGCTTTTTGACGGTCGTTGGTTTCTCATAAGACTCACGGCTTCGCGATTCGGTGAAAACACCGGCTTTCTCGCACGCGCGACGAAAACGACGCAACACGGCGTCAAACGGCTCATCTGGTCGAACTTTTACTGATGGCATAAATCGGAACTAAATTAATCAAAAGGGTCGGGTAGTCTAATGTTTTGCGATCAGAAAGTACACGCCTTGCGAAATTCGACTGAATTGGATTGATTTGGCTGAGAAATTAAGGTCAGTCGGACATTTGGGGTCTGGGGAAGCAACCCGTTTTATTTATTAAGAATCTATAATTAAAGCCTATTTTCTGCTATTTACCCCGCGAAGATTTGGATTCCAACCCAGGCTCGATATGAAAGTTCTCGGAATAGAAACCTCCTGTGATGATACGGGTGTTGCGATATACGATACCGATCGTGGATTGTTGGCTCATTGTTTAGCCTCTCAAGTCGAGCTGCACGCGCTCTATGGTGGCGTTGTCCCGGAGTTGGCCGCTCGCGATCATGTCAAGTTGCTGCAGCCGCTGGTGAGGAAAACGATGGAAGTTGCTGAAACTTCCGATGATCAGATTGATGGGGTGGCTTATACGGCAGGACCCGGGTTGTCAGGCGCATTGCTGGTAGGCGCATCGCTTGGGCGTGCGCTTGCGTGGGCGTGGCAGGTGCCGGCCGTTGGCGTTCATCATATGGAGGGCCATCTACTTGCCCCTATGCTTGAAGATGCACCACCGTCATTTCCATTTATTGCGTTACTGGTCTCAGGCGGGCACACGTTATTAGTTGATGTGGTAGATATTGGACGCTACTCACTTTTGGGCGGCACCGTTGATGATGCGGTGGGCGAAGCATTTGATAAAACTGCAAAACTGCTTGGCTTAAGTTATCCCGGTGGACCCTCGATCGCGAAAGCGGCCGAAACAGGTCGATTGGATCGATGGAAGTTTCCGAGGCCGATGACGGATCGTCCTGGGCTTGATTTTAGTTTTAGCGGGTTGAAGACGTTTACCCGGAATACGGTTCCACCGGGTGATATTGATTCACAGACGGTTGCGGACATCGCCGCTGCTTTTCAGGACGCCGCAGTTGATACGTTAGTGATCAAGTGCAAAAGGGCGCTTCATCAAACGGGTCGCCGTCGTCTGATTGTGGCCGGAGGTGTGGGCGCAAATCAGCTCCTTCGAACAAGATTAAAAGAGATGACGGAAACTGAGGGGAAAAAAGTTTTTTATCCTCGTCCTGAGTTCTGTACAGACAATGGCGCGATGATCGCATACGCCGGCACCCTTCGACTTCAAGGCGGAAATCGTCAGGATCTTGATTTTTCGGTTCGACCCCGCTGGAGTCTGGCTGACCTTGAGCCGCTGAAGCGCACTGCGAATTAAGATTTTTTTCCGATTTTTGATTCTGTACCCGCGATCAGGCGTTTTATATTTTCCGAGTGTCGCCAGACGAGAATGATAGCCAGTGCGAACGCCAAAAGAATATAGACGTCACTGGAATCAAACCACCAGACCCAAAGGGGTGCGCTGACGCTGCTGATGATTGCAGCAAGCGATGAAAACCGAAAAATGATCGCAATTGACAGCCAGGTTAGCGCAAGGGAGAGTGCGATAAATGGGTTGATCGCTGCAAATACACCTAGCGCGGTTGCGACCCCTTTTCCGCCTTTAAAACCAAAAAAGAGGGGAAAGAGGTGGCCGGAGAATGCACCGGCTCCTGCCAGTGCGACAGCTATGGGGTCAGCCGTAAGCGATGTGGTAATCAGGACCGGGATTGCGCCTTTAAGAATGTCGCCGATCAGGGTAAAGGCTGCAGCGAGTTTGTTGCCGAGGCGTAACACGTTGGTTGCACCGGGATTACCAGAGCCCGCCTGGCGAGGATCCGGAAGTCCCATGAGGCGAGAGACGATGACAGCGCTTGAGATGGATCCGATAAGATAACCTGCGATTGCGGACAAGAAATATGTCATAGCGTGTCTGTTGTGTTTGTCGTCGTTGTCTAAACTAAAGTATAAACTCGTTACCGATATAAGTTCGGTTGTTAAAGGAGCATAGCTTGGACAAGATTTTCGTGAAGGGACTAGAAGTGACTTGTGTGATTGGCGTTTGGGAATGGGAGCGGCAAATTCAGCAGAAACTTATTATCGATCTGGAAATGGGTTGGGATATTTCCGCAGCGGCACAAACGGATCAGCTTGAGGATACGCTCAGCTACAAGGACGTTGCAAAAAAAGTAAGTGCGTACATTATCGCCACAAAGGCGAATCTCGTGGAGCGACTCGCAGAGGGGATTGCCACATTACTGGCGGATGAATTTGGTGTAAGTGGCTGCCGGGTTAAGATCAATAAGCGCGGTGCGGTGACTGGCGCGAAAGATGTCGGCGTAGAAATTGAGCGCGGGCAAATCTAAATGACCTTAATCGCGGTTAGTTTCGGCAGCAATATTAATCGCGAGTCGAATATCCGGACGTCAGTTAATGAGATTCGCGCTCGTTACCCGCGGGCGATATTTTCGTCTGTGTTTAAAAGCGAAGCGGTTGGATTCAAAGGGCCTTATTTCCTAAATCTCGCGGCGACCTATCAATCGGATCTTGGTATCGAAGATGTATTGAGCGAGTTACATCGGATTGAAGACCGATTGGGACGAGAGCGATCAAAAGATGAAATGTCTTCGCGAACCATTGATCTCGATCTGCTGCTTTACGGCGACGGTATTTTCTATGACGACGGGTTCGATGTGCCCAGAAAGGAAATCCTTGACAGCGCTCATGTTTTGAAACCCCTCAGCGATATTTTGCCTCATATGGTCCATCCCGTCATAGGCGAGACGCTTGGCACGTTATGGGATAAGACACCTGCGCCCAAGAAAGCACTCTTGACTGAAGCGCCGTTAACGCTTTAAGCAGGTTTCAGTCAGGGCATCGCAGTTCTGCCACCATCGACATTAATCACTTGACCTGTAATGAATGGCGCATCACGTAGCAAGAACAATACGGCTTGGGCGATGTCGAGCGGATCGCCTAATCGATTGAGCGGTGTTCGCGAGAGTATCTGGTTCTGTACCGCTTCACTTTCTCCAGCCTCCGGCCAAAGTATTGCACCAGGTGCTACCGCATTGACACGAACCTCTGGGGCGAGCTCCCGTGACAATGAGCGCGTCAATGAAAGTAAACCGGCCTTGCTAGCTGAATAAATAGGATGACCCGCAAGCGGCTTTTCTGCGTAAATATCGGTTAGATTGATAATTGCGCCATGGTATTTGCGCAGTGACGGTGCGCAGGCTTGGGATAGAAAGAATGGTGCTTTCAGGTTTACGTTAAGCAATTCTTCCCAGTCCGCATGTGTCGCTTCGCCAACGGGGGTGGGGAAAAATGCTGATGCGTTGTTAATAAGCGCATCGAGTCGTCCAAAGGACTCGATTGCATCGTTAGCGATTTTCTCGCAGTCTGCAACGGTTTTGAGGTCACCCTGGCACAGTCGCGCTGAATTTGATCGTTTTTGGTTTAGTTTTTCGCACAGTGTTTTGGCTTGTTCTTCGCTTTGTCGGTAATGAACGATAATGTTCATGCCCTGATCGTGGAGACAGGTAGCCATTGATGCGCCAATTCTGCGCGCCGCGCCCGTTATCAGCGCGGACTTGTTTTTAAGGGAATTTGATCTAATGGTCATCGGTTTTTGTTGTGTTGAGAAAATCAAGAAATCACGTTTATTTCTAAAATGACATTTGAAGCTCGTAATTTAACAAAGCTTGTTTGGAGCCGGCGTGTAGAAAGATATGGCTCGAAAGGATTCGATTGATCGATGATGCAAAGTGACTTTAATCCACAACCGGATGAGTTGGCGACAGCACATCGTCAGGCCGCGACCCAGCATATTCATGATCTGATTCGAGAGGCAGGCGGCGCACTGAGTTTTGATCGGTTTATGGAAGAAGCGCTTTATGCTCCCGGCCTTGGTTACTACGTTGCGGGCGCGTCTAAATTCGGCGCCACAGGTGATTTCTTGACGGCGCCTGAGAGCGGTAGTTTGTTTGCAAAATGCCTCGCTCGAGAAATAGAGGGCCTTCTTGATGTGATCCCTGGCGCTCAAATCATTGAGTTTGGGGCCGGCACCGGACGATTGGCAGAGGATCTGCTTCGGGCGCTTAGCCAGAATCATCAGCTGCCATCCGCTTATCGCATTATGGAGTTGAGCCCGGATCTCCAACGACAACAAAAAGAGCGGCTCGAACCGTTAGCGCGAGAATTGGGTATTCAGGTGCAGTGGTTGAGTGAGATGCCCGCCGAACGCGTTGACGGCATCATGCTGGCAAATGAAGTAGTGGATGCCTTTCCCGTCACAAGATTTCGGGTTGAGAAAAATAGAATTCGGCGCGCCAGAGTTCGAATTGAGGGGGAGGGTGTGGACTGGGATTGGACAGAGGATCTGTTAGCCGATGGCGCAGAGTTCGAGATCGCACAAGCCCACAATCTTCCCGACGGATATGAGTCAGAGGTTTGCCCCCGGGCCTCGGCATGGGTACGCGAATTGGCCAATACCCTCCGCAGGGGCGCAATTCTGATTATTGATTACGGATATCCCGCTGAGGAGTATTATCTGCCGGATCGGGCGCAAGGAACCTTACGGTGTCATTATCGACATCAGGCCCATAATGATCCATTCCGTTTGATCGGTCTGCAGGACATCACCTGCCATGTCAATTTTTCGCAATTATCGGACGCAGCCCAGAGTTCGGGTCTTTCGGTATTGGGTTACACCAGTCAGGAGGCGTATCTTCTGTCGCTGGGTCTTCTTGACTTTGCCAGTTTTACAAATACGGATGATGAGCGAACAAGAATAGCTAAAGCACAAGAAGTGAAGCGCCTGGTGTTACCGTCTCAAATGGGAGAGTCTTTCAAGGTTTTAGCGCTGGGGAAAGGAGCGGGCATTTCGCTTGACGGTTTTTCTCTTCGCGACAGGACGCTGAGTTTATGATCGAGTACGGACAGGCATTCTGGTTGGCTTTGATTCAGGGATTGACTGAGTTCTTGCCGATATCAAGCTCAGCGCATTTAATCTTACTGCCCCATTTTGTTAATTGGTCTGATCAAGGATTGGCGTTTGATGTGGCCGTTCATATGGGCACGTTGATTGCCGTCGTCGGTTATTTTCGAGAAGATTTCAAATCGATTGGATTGGCTTGGTTCAGGCAGTGGGGCGATACCGGCGCTTCTGTAGAGAGTCGAACAGGATGGCTGCTAATACAAGCAACGGTCCCCGCGGTTATTGCCGGATTTTTGCTAAATAAAGTCGTGGAGGGAGCGCTTCGGGATCCGATTGTTATCGCGATTTCAACGATAGTTTTTGGGTTACTGCTCTGGTGGGCAGATCAAAAAGGTAGGCGGACGAGAAAAATTGAAGATCTGCAATCGAAAGATGCGTTGTTAATCGGGCTTTTTCAGGCAGTGGCACTCATTCCCGGCACTTCTCGGTCAGGCATCACTATGACAGCAGGACTCATGCTGGGTTTATCCCGAAAGGATGCGGCTCGATTTTCTTTTTTAATGGCGGTGCCGATTATTGCTGCAGCGGGCTGCCTTAAAGCGGTTGCACTTATATCTGAACCCGGTCAGGTGAGCTTTGAAATCATTGTTTTGGGAATATCGGTTTCGTTTGTGACAGCCTGGGTGGTTATTGCACTGTTTTTGAGATCGATCGAGCAGGTTGGCATGACGCCATTTGTGCTTTATCGACTTGTGTTGGGCTTAGCCTTGCTGGCGTGGTATTGGTAGGACCGTTTAGGCCGGTTTGGGCGTTTGAGTAGCATCCCGGTATTTGGTTATCGCCTCAAGTCGCTTCTGAGCGACGATCGTTTTCTTTTCTGCACCCGAAATCTCTGCGTCACGCAACTCGGTCAAATCAATGTCGTTAGCAACTCGGAAATATTCTTTCAGCAAATCACCCGATGGATAGCTAATCATGGATCCGTCACCGCGGCCTTGCGCATCGGCATGACAACCCATAGCGAAAAGTGAGAGCCTGTCGGACCGCCTGAAAGCATCTAATTTGTTCAGGAGTTTTAAAACCGTTTCTGGACGTAACTCGGTGAGTCGGTGCATTACCAGATGCTGCCCAGCAACGAGAAGGGCGATATCGCGATATTCTGAAGCGATTCTTAGCCGGTCACACAAGCGATTGATAATAGAAAGCCCTCGTTGTTCATGTCGGATATGTTGGGGCCACTCGTTTTTGGGGGTGAGCGCCTTTCCAAGATCGTGGACGAGTGCAGAAAATCGGACTCGAGTATCTGAGGTAAGCGAAGTTGCGGCCTCGATGACCATCAGGGTGTGAACGTACGCGTCTCCTTCAGGGTGAAAATCGGATCGCTGAGGGATGCCTTGTAGTGCAGCGATTTCGGGAAAAATGTGTTTGAGCGCGTCACAGGCGGCAAGCACTCTAAAAAACTCTGCAGGCGTAGTTTCGCTGAGGGCGTTCAATGTTTCTTGCCAGACTCGCTCGGGCGAAAGTGAGGCAAGTTCGCCGGATGCGCTTATTTCTTTCATTAAGCAAAGTGTTTCAGGCGCTATTTTAAAATTGAGCGAGTGATAACGAGCTGCAAACCGTGCAACCCGAAGTACGCGTAGCGGATCTTCTGTAAACGCCGCCGAGACATGTCTTAATATCCTTTGTTTGATATCCTTTTGGCCATGATGTGGGTCAATTAACGCGCCCTCGTGATCTCGTGCAATCGCATTGATGGTGAGGTCGCGTCGAGAGAGGTCCTCTTCCAAGGTGACGTCGCGATCGCTTTCAGTCGAAAAACCGGTATAACCGGACGCGATCTTCCGTTCCCGTCTGGCAAGGGCATACTCCTCTCCGGAAAGCGGATGAAGAAAAACAGGGAAATCTTTTCCGACTTGACGAAAACCAAGACGTTTCATTTCGGAGGCATCATGGCCAATGACGACCCAGTCTCGATCGGTTTCAGGCAGGCCTAATAGACTGTCGCGGACGGCGCCGCCGACCAGATAGCATTTAAGATTGGAGGATGGATCTGACATCTAAATTATTGTTATTGGCTTCCGAATATTGGGAATGCTTTGTCTTAGAATTTACCCCGATTTCTCCCAAGCGCCCAACGGTTTTTGATAGACCTGTTAATCACAGATCTCGAAACGAGAGACCCATAATAGTCGTTCGGTTATCAAATTAGGGCTGCATTTTCAATCTTTATTGCACATGAAAAGACGAGAAAAATACAAATTTGTTTTGAATCGTCAGAAACTGATTGGATTTTTTGTTGTTATTGTCGCGGTGTTTAGTTCAGGCTGCCAAAGTGTGAATTACTACACCCAAGCCGCCGCAGGTCAGGCAGAGTTAATGTGGAATAGCCGTCCAATTGTCGAGGTGATCGATGATCCGGCGACATCACCGCATTTAAAAGATCGGTTATTGCTCGTAAGTGATATCAGAGCTTTTGCTGAGCGTGATTTGTCTTTGCCCGCAAGCGGGAGTTATCAGCGTTATACCGACATTGGCCGGAAATTTGTTTTATGGAGCCTGGTTGCAGCTGACGAGTTTTCGGTAGCACCCGAGTTATTTTGTTTTCCGATAGTGGGCTGCATGTCTTATCTTGGATTTTTTGAAGAAGAATCCGCTCATGATGAAGCCGAAAGACTTAGAGTCAACGGTTTAGAGGTTGTTGTCGGACCTGTGGCTGCTTACTCGACACTGGGCTGGTTTTCAGATCCCGTTTTAAGTTCTGTATTAGATTTTCCGGATGCCGAGTTAGCTGGTTTGATTTTTCATGAGCTGGCCCATGAGCGTTTGTTTATTAAAGATGATTCTACGTTTAATGAATCATTCGCAAGTTTTGTCGAGCGTGAGGGGGTGGTGAGGTGGTTACGAGAGCAAGGCCGGGAAGCAGACGTTAAGCAATATGCGAAGCGGCTCACGCAACGTGATCAGTTGATTGACCTCATTCAAAATACGCGGGAAGAATTAAAAAGACTTTATGCTGAGCCGATATCGAATAATCAAAAACGATTACATAAGAGCTATATTTTCGATGACCTAAAGAGACGTTACCAATTGCTTCGTGACGCTGGCAAGACCCCGAATTGGGATTATTGGT
>JADHSN010000038.1 GCA_016776875.1 Gammaproteobacteria bacterium
TATGCATGATGTAGTCGTAGTTCCCCGCCGAATAAATAAAGGGGAATGCGACAAAGAACGCGATAATCAACGCGCCAAGGACATGGGGTATTTGTTGACGATTCAAAACTTGCCGTGCGCCCCACTCGCAAATTTTCGGCCGAAGAGACCCATGGGACGTAACAACAACATGAGCGTCAAGATAATCATGCCATAAGCTGGAATATAACTTGACGCTTTTTGCGCATTAGGCACACAGCCTGTCCCCGCTGCCTCAACCAGACCAACCAAAATACCGCCAACAAATGCGCCTGGTAACGAACCGAGGCCGCCCAGTACCACAATCACGAAAGATCGCATCTCAGGAATCTGCCCGACGATCGGCAGCCATGAAAAAGCCTGGACAAGTACAGCGCCCGACAATGCGGCAATCATGCAACCTAGTGCAAAAGCAAGCATATTCATGCGATTCGGGTTTATACCGGTAATCGCTGCTGCATCACGATCCTGACTAACAGCTCGTAGCCCTTTTCCGGTCCAGGTGCGATGCAAGAAAAGCAACAGGGCAATAAGTACCAGGATAGACAGCACTGCTGCGACAAACCGAGGATTCGATATAGACACGGTATCGAATAACTCCATGTTCCCTCGACTGGTCTTAATCAACCAAGGGTCTGATGCGTCTGGCAATCGAATCCTCGGGAAATCGAAGAAACGTCGAACCTTAACTGGATTTGAGCCCGCAAGTGCGGCCACCAGATAGGTCAGCGTAAAGGACAATCCGAAAGTCACTAAAATCCCATATTCAATCGGACGCTCTACCCGTCCGTCATACATCGGCGTCAGAAACAGTCTCTCGAAAATGGCGCCGAGCATAAATGTCAGGACGCAAGCGCCAAATACGCCAATTAGCGGATGGGTCTCAGGGAACCAGACGACCACAATGTGATACACCAGCATGCCGCCCACCATATAAAAGGCGCCATGCGCGAAACTGACGATACCCAAAATCGAAAAAATAAGTGTCAGGCCCATCGCCATCAGACCATAAATGATCCCAATAATTAATCCATTGGTCACTTGCGAAGCAACAAAAGATCCATTCGAGACGCAATTGTTTTCAGGATCCGCGTTGGCAAACGCGACCGCGACAATGCCGATGATCACCAGGGACGACAGCGTGATCATTGTCCTCGTAATATCCGGCGTTCGGATCCAAAGCGGTATTAGACCGATAGGGCCGAACCCCGCGCCGATCACCGATCCGCCCAGCGTCGCGTTTGAAGTATCGAGATCTTTGCGCAGGAAAACCTTACGGGTCACCACGCCCCCGATAACACCCCAAGACACCACCCAGAGAATGGTCCACCAAAAAATACTTGAGTACTGCATATTTATTTTGCGTCGATATTAGAGAAACATCTAACTGCGAGAAAAAACCAGAGTGAGCGCTTGAGGCTCACTCTGGTTGCTGAACAACAATCAGGCAATATATCAATCTACGTAAATAGGATCGCCAGTTTTGTAGACATCAGGATAGACAATTGTCATACCAGGTGAGGACTCACCTTCTTTTTGATACTGGACCATCGTAATTGCCGGATCAGGCCACTGGTGCCACCACTCGTCGCCTTTACCGTCCGCACCTGGATCTTTCTTGGTGCCATAAGGGAAATAGATGTTCCCCAGAGTGCCCTCGTGATTGATGTTTTCAAGCGCGTTAACGATCGCATCACCGTTTGTGGAGCCTGCTTCGTTAATAGCTTGTGCAAGCACACCAATCGAGTCATAAGCCTCTAGCGCATAACTCTCCACGCCTGTTTTACCGGTTTTTGCCTTGTAGTCAGCTGCGAATTTAAGTGCGCGAGCGTTATACATTGTTTCAGGGACACCAATCCTGGCCATGAATGCGAGATTGCCATCGGGAACGTTTTCCCACCAGGACTTACTTTCAAGTCCTGCCTGATTCGCATGAAACATCATATCCTGAGGACCAATGCCGGCATCCGCCGCCTGCTGTGTGTAGTTATAGCCTGCTTCACCGGTCAGAAGGACAATGGTGTAATCGGGCTTCTCGGCTTTGATGCGTTCAACAATTCCGGAGAAGTCCTGGGTACCAATATCCACACCAAAGGTAGTACTGCTAATGCCTTTCGATCCGAGCCCTTTCTCGCACTCAGCTGCCGCTGGGATGCCGTAGTCAGTATTCTCGGTGACAATGGCGACTTTTTTCACGCCCGGGGCCTGCGCGGCAAACTGCCAGATAACGCCCGAAGCCCAGGAGCTCAGCGGCGCAATTCGAAATATATATTTCTGCTTGTCGCCCGTAATTGTGTCATTCCAGGTTTCAGCAAAAACGACCGGGATACCGCGATCGTTTGCGATGTCCTTACCCGCCACGCCGACAGAACTGTGGTAGCCGCCGCCTACTGCAACAACGTTATCCTGGGTAATCAGCTTTTCCATCAAGGCGCGAGCCTTCTCAGGCAGGCCTTCGGTATCTGCAATCACAACTTCGACGTCGCAACCCAGCACACCGCCCGCCGCGTTAATGTCGCGTTCAGCAAGCAGCATGGCATCACGCATCGCTTCGCCACCAGTTACTGAGCCCGGAGCAGACAATGGCGCCAAACCTCCCAGTTTGATTGGGCAGTCGGCCGCGTTTGCCGTCGATACCGCAGATAGGCCGCCAAAACAGATTGCGATGGCGCTTAAAATTTTTGGCACAGATATTCTTTTCATATTGATCTTCCTCTCTTTGTTTGGCTGGAACTCATTAGAAATTAAATTTGTCCAACTTTTTTGACGAATTTTCTTTCGCTGCACACGGCTAGCTTTTTTAGTCGTCAGTCGGCTTATTGTGCGAGAATTGTGAGGTTCCGGTCAAATCAACAGATAAAAAAGGGTAATTCAGCGATGGTTTATATCGAAAACACGATATTGATAACTCAAACTCTTCTGCCGATGCCCGAATTGACCCGAGTCGGGTAGACTCGTGCCTCAGTTCTAACTCCCGAGGTTTTATGTCGACTCCGATCAAGCCTGACTGTCATTCTGAAGCGCTCTCAGAGCGCAGTATTCGACAATGGCTAAACGAAAATAACATTGAAGACATCGAGGCTGTGATACCTGATATGACGGGTATTGCCCGCGGAAAGCTCATTCCTGCGCACAAATACAGCGAGGAGGTTGGCCTGCGATTGCCAGAAGCAATCTTTCTTCAAACGGTAACCGGCGATTACCCGGAGGATTGGAGCGCTATTGATCCCGCTGATAAAGATATTTTTTTAAAGCCTGATATTGACACGTTTCGGTTAGTGCCCTGGACATCCGAGCCGACTGCGCTCGTCATTCATGACTGTTTTTACGCAGACGACAGCGCGGTTGGAATGTCGCCTCGCCATGTTCTCAAGAAAATCCTGAATATGTACCGTGAGCGGGGCTGGCAGCCGGTAGTCGCACCAGAACTCGAGTTCTATTTGATCAAACCAAATCCGGATGCAGACTATCCTCTCGAGCCGCCTATCGGGCGATCGGGTCGGGCGGAGACCGGACGGCAGTCTTACTCTATTGATGCAGTGAACGAGTTTGATCCGCTTTTTGAAGATTTATATGACTACTGCGAGAGCCTGGAAATTCCGCTTGAAACGCTCATTCATGAATCTGGCGCTGCGCAAATGGAAGTGAATTTGCTTCATGGTGACCCTCTTGCGATGGCGGATCATGCTTTTTTATTTAAGCGCACAGTTAGGGAAACCGCGCTTCGACATAAGATCTACGCCTCTTTCATGGCAAAGCCCATGGAAAACGAACCCGGAAGTGCGATGCACGTCCATCAAAGCGTTGTATCAACTGACGATGGACACAACATCTTTAGCGGACCGGACGATACGGCAAGCCCGTTGTTTTATTGGCATATTGGCGGGTTGCAACGATATCTTCCTGCCGTCCTTTCATTGCTGGCACCCAACATTAATTCCTATCGACGAATCCAACGTTACAACGCCGCGCCGATCAATGTGCAGTGGGGTCTTGATAACAGGACAGTCGGGCTTCGGGTTCCTGACTCCACACCACAGTCACGCCGCGTTGAAAATCGCGTTCCCGGCGCTGATGCGAACCCCTACCTTGCGATCGCAGCGAGCCTGGCGTGTGGACTACTGGGAATGATCAATCGTATTGATCCCACAGCGCCCATTAGTGGAAGCGCCTACGAAATGCCTTATGAATTACCAAGAAGTCTTGAGCAATCCCTTGTCGCACTCAACGAATGCCCCGAGTTGATCGAGATTCTGGGTTCACACTTTGTGCAGGCGTGGACCTCCGTAAAAGAAAAAGAGTATGAAACATTTTTACATGTCATCAGTTCATGGGAAAGAGAACACTTACTTTTAAATGTTTAGGTTTTTTCTCATCAGTGCTAACCGACATGACGGACGTGCATACAAAATAGGTCGAGTAACATCCGACCCGCTGGTTTAACAGGAGAACATCAATGGCTTTAAGTACCGCGGAATATCGAGCGCTTGATAGCGCTCATTTTCTTCATCCATTCACCGATCACAAAGAACTACACCAAAAAGGCAGTCGAATCATAGAGCGGGCTGATGGGGTTTACCTTTTTGACTCAGAGGGTAACCGTCTATTGGATGCGATGGCTGGCCTTTGGTGCGTTAATGTCGGTTACGGGCGGAAAGATCTGGCAGCGGTCGCTCAAAAACAAATGGAACAACTTCCCTACTACAACAGCTTTTTCCAGACTGCGCATCCACCGGTCATCGAACTTTCAAAACTTCTCTCAGAGGTAACGCCCGATCATCTTAATTATGTATTCCTGACCAACTCGGGCTCTGAATCTAATGATACCGTCGTTCGAATGGTGCGCCACTATTGGAAAAGCCTTGGGCACCCAGAAAAGCAGACTATTATCAGTCGGAAAAACGCCTATCATGGAAGCACAATGGCCGGCGCCAGTCTTGGAGGCATGTCTGCCATGCATGCACAAGGCGGTCTGATTCCGGGCGTCGAGCATATTAATCAACCGTACTGGTATCGAGAGGGTGGTGATCTATCCCCCGAAGCGTTCGGTAAAAATATTGCGCTAGAACTTGAACACAAAATTGAATCCCTTGGCGAACATAAAGTAGCCGCATTTATTGCGGAGCCGATTCAGGGTGCAGGTGGGGTTATCGTCCCGCCTGAAACCTACTGGCCGACCATCAAGGAGATATGTGATCGTCATCAGATTCTCCTCGTGGCAGACGAAGTGATCTGCGGTTTTGGTCGAACCGGACAGTGGTTCGGAAGCGACTACTACGATCTAAAGCCTGATTTGATGCCAATTGCGAAAGGACTCTCCTCGGGATATCTCCCAATCGGGGGGGTCATGGTGGCCGATCATGTCTCGCGAGTGGTTATTGAAGAAGGCGGCGAATTTTTTCATGGCATGACCTACGCAGGTCATCCGGCCGCTTGCGCAGTTGCGTCAGCAAATATTCGAATCCTAAGGGACGAGGGTATTATCGAAAATGTTCGTGAGCATACTGCTCCCTATCTGCAAAAAAGATGGAAAGAGCTCGCTGAGCATCCTCTTGTTGGCGAAGTTCGCGGGTTAGGCTTTCTGGGCGCAATGGAGCTGGTAGCAGACAAAGCATCCGGAAAGCAGTTCGACCCCGGCGCCGGGGTCGGCGGGATCTGTCGAGATCTTTCGGCTCAAGCGGGTCTTGTGATGCGGGCGGTTGGCGACACGATGATCATCTCACCGCCACTCATTATGACTCATGAGCAAATCGATGAACTGGTTACCCTTGCCCATCAAGCGCTTGACCAAACGCTTACAGCTATTAAAAAAAGCCATTAGAAAGGGCGGTCTTGAAAACTCGGACAACACGCTTCTCCAGATAAACAAATCATTACTCGAGGGATGAAGGTCCTGAGACCTGAACTCTTTCGTTCTCAAATATCATATGGATAAGGACATCGTCTGTGAATGCAGTCTGTAAGAAATTGAATCTCCAATTAAGACCACAAGATGCATTACGAACCACTCGATCACAAAAATTGGGCTCTTTGGCGTCGCCAGATCATTATGCTCGAATCCACTGTCTATGAAGCGTCAAGACAGGATAATCCCAAGACGCTTCGAGACATTATCTGCCATTCCAAAAGCGCTAGCTTCATCGCACACGACAAATCGACTGTCGCCGGTTTTTGCCTTGGTGGTCCGATTGAATTATTTCCCCATGTTCGCGGACCTTCAGAAGACTCGACCCGTGGCCATTTTCAAACGCTTTACTCTGCAGATACCTGCGTCGCACCAATATTCCAAGGCAGAGGCATCGCTCGCGAACTAAAACTCCTCCAGAGAACCGTCGCAAAAACAAAAGGATATCGCTTTATCTCGGGTCGCAATCGCGCAGTCCTCGCCCAAAAAATGTGGGGACTCAACCGTTCGCTTGGCGCGCGACCGATACATATAATCGAAGGAGATTATCAGGATAATCTAGTCCCTGACATCTGTATTTACTATGTCATCAATCTTTAAAACGAGAACCGTCGAATGACCAGACCAAAACGTATTGAAATTGTAGAAGTGGGGCCTAGGGATGGCTTGCAAAATGAAGTTCAACATCTTTCACCCTCAGAACGAATCACGCTTATCGAACAGCTTTCTGATGCGGGACTGGTACAAATTGAAGCGGGCGCTTTTGTATCAACCCGCTGGGTACCTCAAATGGCAGGCAGCGATGAAATTCTAACCGCACTTAATAATCGACCTGATTTGAGATTGCCCGTTTTGGTTCCAAACCTAACTGGCTACAACAACGCCCGCGCGGCCGGGGCAAAAGAGATTGCCGTTTTTGGCGCCGCCACCGAGACTTTCTCACAAAAGAATATCAACTGTAGCGTCGCTGCAAGTCTGGATCGATTTGCCGAAGTTTGCCAGCATGCAATTAGTGATGGCATTTACATTCGAGGCTATATCTCCTGTGTCCTGGGGTGCCCCTATGAAGGCAAGGTCAATCCTGCTCAAGTCGCATCGATGGCTCAGCAGTTAATCGACATGGGTTGCTCAGAGGTCTCCCTTGGTGACACCATCGGCATTGGCACTGCTGACAATGCTCGTATCCTCGTTGAACACTGTGCAGAACGCATTGGAATCGATCGAATCTCGGTTCACTTTCATGACACCTATGGTCAGGCGCTCGCTAATATCCTGGCCTGTATTGAGTTGGGCATTAGCACTGTAGACACAGCCGTTGGAGGTTTAGGTGGCTGCCCTTATGCGAAAGGCTCTGCCGGCAACGTCGCCACAGAAGATGTTGTTTATCTACTCAATGGACTCGGGATCGAAACCGGAATAAACCTAGATAAGCTTGTTGAGATTACAAAAAATTTAAGTCAGCGCTTGAATCACCCACCGGCATCTCGAGTCGCGCGCGCGAGATTAGCAACCCTAAATTAAGTTCATGGCGCTTTTGAGTTACCAGTAATTGTTATTGCATTCTTCGACCAAACCTTAGGCTCGATTACTGCTCAAAGTAGCTCGGGCAGCTTTTCAAGATCAGTTAACTCAATATCGACCGATGTGTTCAAACGTTCATGCTTTTGCTTGAATCGATTAACCCAAACCACATTGAAACCATACGCATTTGCCCCTGCAGCATCCCACGCGTTCGAGGATTGAAACGCAATTTTACTTTTCTCAACTTTAAGTTGATCGACTGCCAACTGATAGACCCTCGGATCCGGCTTATATTGACCAATCATGTCAACCGAAATTACCGCATCAAAAACCTCTGAAAGACCTGAATTTTTAACAGCAGATGAAAGCATGTGCGGAGACCCATTCGATAAAATTGCACAACGAATGCCTTTTTTCTTAAGTCGATCCAATACGTCAGGTACTTCAGAGTAGCAGGAAAGCGTCATATAAGCTTGCAATAAATCCTCCCTGAGATGGGTATCCGATATGCCATACGTGTCGAGCGAAAAGTCGAGCGCGTCCGCAGTTACCTGCCAAAAATCAACGTAGCGGCCCATGAGTGAACGAAGCCATGTGTACTCAAGTTGCTTTGTGCGCCAGAGGGCCGAAACACCTTCGCTTTCCTTAACTTGATTTGAATACCGACGAACCGCCGAATGCACATCGAAGAGCGTGCCATAAGCGTCAAATACACAGGCCGTTATTCCGGTGAACGCGTTCTGGTTCATCATTAAGTAACCCCTTTTTTTGGGGGAATGGAGTAGGTCGCCGTCACATGCGCAACAAGCTCATCCTCGCCATCGCTATAGATCTCAACTTCGCCAACCGCAAGGCGCTTTCCAAGTTTCATAATGCGGGCTTTGGCAATCAGATCAGATGGTCCGGGCCGACTCAGAAAATTGATATTTAAACTAGTCGTCACGGCAAGCGGCACAACACCAATCTTACTTAAGAGCGCCGCATAAATCCCGTAGTCTGCAAGACCCATCATAACCGGACCCGCAATGGTATCTCCCGGCCGCAGAAACTTTCGATCGTATGGCGCACGCACCGTCGCAGCACCCTCCCCCAAATCCTCTAAAACAAAGCCATTTTCCCGTGCAAACGGGAGTTGCTCATCAACCAGTTCTAATAGTTCAGACAGAGAAATTTTTGACACGGTATTTCACTTTACTATATGCGCTCAGCGGTGTAACTTACGCTGAAATCGACATCCAACTGACGCCATGACTGACTCCTTACAAAATGACACCTCGACATCTCTCGTTTTAAAGAACGCCTATTCACCCGGGATTGTCAATCTTACCCTGAATAATCCTTCTCAGTACAATGCGCTGTCGGAGGAAATGTTGTCAGCGATGATCTCAACAATAGACGAGATCAAGGACGATCCTGACATCAAGGTCGTAATCCTATCTGCAAATGGAAAGGCCTTCTGCGCTGGGCACGATTTAAAGCAAATGCGCGCTCGACCTGACCAAAGTTATTATGAAGACTTATTCTCTCGATGCACCGAGATGATGATGGCGCTTGCATCCATGCCCCAAATTGTGGTCGCCAAAGTAGACGGGATGGCGACAGCCGCTGGCTGCCAACTCGTCGCTAATGCTGATCTTGCTGTCTCCTCTAACGCCGCCCGATTCGCAGTCTCTGGAATAAACCTCGGTCTTTTCTGCTCAACACCAAGCGTGCCGCTCAGTCGGAATGTGTCTCGCAAACGCGCGTTCGAGATGCTTACAACCGGTGAATTTATTGACGCCGAAACAGCAGTCGACTATGGCCTGATCAATCATGCTGTGCCGGCAGAGGAGCTCGATGCCACTGTGGATCGGCTTGTAAAAAACATCGCCTCAAAACCATCTCAAGCGCTTCAGGCAGGAAAGGCGCTTTTTTACCGGCAGTTAAACATGCCGCTTGTCGACGCCTACGCGACTGCGGGTCAAACAATGGCAAAAAACATGCTTTTCGACGACACGATTGAAGGGATCAGCGCCTTTATTGAAAAACGAAAGCCAAATTGGAATTAGCCCAAAAAATATGATCGGCTTAATGCCCTCTCGTGAGCTAGATTTCCGGTAAACGGTATTGCAATGCCTCAGCGATGTGATCATCCTGGACGCGATCAACTCCGCCAAGATCCGCGATTGTCTGTGCAACTCTTAAAATAAGATAGTAACCGCGGGCCGAGATAGCGAGCGCCGCCATCGCTTTATCAAGAAATCTATCCGCGCTTTGTTCCAGCATAAGTCGCGCTTCAAATCGCGCCTGATGAGCTCGCGCATTGGTGGCGCCGAGGCGATCTAACTGACGAGTCCGAGCATTTATCACTCGTTGCTTTACGGTCCTGGAATGCTCAGCCGACCCTCTTGATTGCTTCAATTCCTTCGGATCGATCGCGCTTAATCTCACCTGAAGACCAATGCGATCCTGCAACGGTCCCGAAATTTTTTGCCGGTAGCGCCTGGCCTCCTCGGCAGTGCAACGGCAGCGGCCGGATGGATCACCCTCGAACCCGCATCGACATGGATTCATCGCGCTAATCCACTGAAACTGGCAAGGATAACGAACCGAAGCATTAACTCTTGAAATTGATATAAACCCTGACTCGAGCGGCTCCCTTAACTGATCTAGAGTCTGTCGTTGAAACTCAGGCAACTCGTCAAGAAATAGGACTCCGTTGTGAGCGAGAGAAATTTCACCCGGCTGAGGGTTTCTACCGCCTCCAATGAGCGCGGCGGCTGATGCACTGTGATGAGGAGCTCGAAAAGGCCTTACTTTCCAACGATCAATATCGAACCCCAAACTCGACACGGAATGAATCATTGCGGAGTCAAGCGCCTCGGTCTCACTCATATCCGGCAATATGCCGGGCAGGCGTTCCGCGAGCATGGTCTTGCCACATCCAGGTGGGCCAATCATCAAAAGCGAGTGTCCGCCGGCGGCTGATATCTCCAGCGCCCTTCGTCCCAGGTGTTGCCCTGATATTTCTGAAAGATCAGGGCAATGCACCTCGGGATGCGGGCGGGCAACCAGCCCTTTGGAAGGACACGGATCGATCACTGTATCGCTCCGGAAATGCGTCGCACATTCAGCGAGATGATCACATGGCAATAATCGTGCGCCTTCAGCTAAAGAGGCCTCATAAAAATTCTCGCGAGGCAGCATCAGGAAATCGTTTGGCTTGCCGGCCTGAAGCACTATGGGTAGAACACCAGGAACGGCTCGCAGTTCGCCACCCAGTCCCAACTCGCCAATAAATTCACCGGGCAGGTCAACTGCGGTTTTACCGAGTTGTCCGGAGGCAGAAAGAATGCCAAGTGCGATGGGCAGATCAAATCGGCCACCTTGTTTGGGTAGGTCAGCAGGGGCCAGGTTCACCGTAATGCGTCTGGCAGGGAAATCAAATCCAGAATTCAGAAGAGCGCTCCTCACCCGCTCTCGGCTTTCTCTTACCGCAACTTCCGGTAGGCCAACAATACTGAATGATGGCAACCCACCCGAAAGGTGGACTTCTACCGAAACGCGCGGGGTCTCAAGGCCGTACCCCGCCCTGCTCTGCAATCGTGCTAGCGACATATTGACTACTCCTTGTCATTTTTCCCATCCTTGGGAAGTCGTGTGATGAATTACTTTAATCCTTATTCTTGCTCGCCTTCGAGAGCTTCGATACGAGCTTGAAGTGCTTCAAGTTTTTCGCGGGTGCGTATCAAGACCTTTTCTTGCACTTCAAGTTCTTCGCGTGTCACCAAATCCATCTTTCTAAGAGAAGCCTCAACCATAGCTCGAACGTTACCCCTAATCTCATTTGATAGATCAGTCGGGAACACATCATGAAGGGAATCAGTAATTTTTTTAAACGGGGAAGTCATTAGTTTTCAGAATTTCTAGAAGCGATGTTTACGGGGATGCCAATTTTAACAGCGCATCTGTCCTTTTGTATTTAAAGCACCATTACAGTGCGAAGCGCGGACTGAATGCCCTGCTTATGGGCATTTTTTGATTATTTAATCTAGCGATCGCTCGTATAACCGGTTCAGAGAGATTTTTAAGGTTGGCACGCTTATTGCTACTAAAACAGTGAACCAGTTATCTGGAGATTTTTACCCGTTTGATGTTCATTTTAATAAGGAGAAGACATGAGACTTGTAAGCGCCGTCATAAAGCCATTTAGGTTAGACGATGTACGAGACGCCCTGTCGGCGATCGGAGTGAAAGGCATGACTGTCACAGAGGTGAAAGGTTTTGGGAGACAAAAAGGTCATACCGAACTCTATCGAGGTGCCGAATATGCTGTGGACTTCTTGCCTAAGGTGAAACTCGAGGTTGCGATATCAACCGATCTCGTTGATCAGGCGATCGAAGCCATCAGCAGTGCAGCAAAAACAGGAAAGATTGGAGACGGAAAAATATTTGTTTTTGATATCGACCAAGCCGTTCGAATTAGAACGGGAGAAACGGGCACAGACGCTCTTTAGAGATACCTATTAAATATTAAAACTTGGAGAAAAAAGTGGAAGAAATTCTTAACCTTAAGTACGCGCTTGATACCCTGTATTTTCTTATGATGGGCGCATTTGTAATGTGGATGGCTGCAGGATTTTCTATGCTTGAGGCGGGACTTGTGCGCGCCAAAAATACAACGGAAATTCTCACTAAAAATGTAGCCCTTTATTCGATCGCCTGCATCATGTACATGCTGGTTGGTTATAACTTGATGTATCCGGGAGATGCTGTCAATAGTTTTTGGCCGGGAATTAGTTTCCTATTAGGCGCCGAAAATGACCCCGCGACCGTCCTAAGCGTAACCGGAGATGAATGGTATTCAGGCAGTTACTATTCCGGTCGATCTGATTTCTTTTTCCAGGTGGTCTTTGTCGCTACCGCCATGTCTATCGTCTCAGGATCCGTAGCCGAACGGATGAAGCTGTGGCCATTCCTTGCTTTTTGTGTTGTTCTAACTGGATTCATCTACCCTATTCAAGGTTTCTGGAAATGGGGTGGCGGCTTCCTGGATGCGATGGGTTTCTCTGATTTTGCAGGCTCAGGAGTCGTGCATCTGACCGGTGCAACAGCCGCGCTTGCCGGCGTCTGGCTCGTCGGCGCCCGAAAAGGGAAATATGGAAAAGATGGAAAAATCCATGCGTTGCCAGGCGCTAACCTACCATTAGCAACGCTGGGTACATTTATATTGTGGTTGGGCTGGTTCGGATTCAACGGCGGGTCGGAGTTAGTTATCTCAAATGTCAGTGAAGCCAACGCGGTCGCTGCGGTATTTGTAAACACTAACGCAGCTGCGGTTGGGGGTGTCATCGCAGCATTACTCACAGCTAAAGTTGTTCTCGGTCGGGCAGATCTTACGATGGTGCTCAATGGCGCGCTTGCGGGTCTTGTCTCAATTACAGCAGAACCCCTAATGCCATCGCCGCTTACCGCCACCCTAATTGGTGCTGTCGGAGGCGTTATTGTTGTTCTCTCTGTATTGGCTCTTGACCGCATCCGTATCGACGATCCCGTTGGCGCCATTTCTGTACATGGGGTCGCTGGGATCTGGGGGTTAGTCGCGGTTCCCATCACCAACAGTGACGCTTCTCTACTGACTCAGCTAACCGGTGCCGGGGTTATATTTTTATTCGTATTGGTTGCGAGTTTGATTACCTGGATGGTGATTAAAGCGCTATTCGGTTTACGGGTGAGCGAGGAAGAGGAATATCGCGGTGTGGACGTATCGGAGTGCGGTCTTGAGGCCTATCCAGAGTTCACAAAAAGCACCTAGACCCAATAATCATTAAGTGGTTAGGCGGGCAGCAGTAGCGTCCTTTTTCGAAAGGGCGCTACTCGCTGAGCAGGGCCGTCCGGTATTCGACATAGGCATCTTCCCGGAGGGATTGAGACCACTGCTCCAATGCCTCATCTGTTTTCCTTCCCGTCAATATCTGCTCTGCCTCTAGCCTGCGTAAGTTCTCTCCGATATCAACCTCTCGACGACCCATCACCTGCGCAATATGCAGACCTGCTCCTGTTTCGAATATCGGACTAACCTCATTAAGTGCAAGCGCATCTAGCATTTGTTCAAATTCGGCTGGCAACCGCCCTGCATCAATCCAACCCAGGCTCCCACCTAATGCGCGCGAGGAGGGGTCTTCCGACTGCAATCGCGCGACAGATCCAAAATCTTCTCCCGCGAGAATTCGATCGCGGATTCTTTCTAATCGAGATCGAATCTGGTCTTTTCGCAAAAGATCAGTCTGACGAAGCAATATATGCCTGACCTGTCGCTGCAATACCATTGAGACACCGGCCTGCTGGACGTCGATCAATTTCAGAATATGCCAGCCCCGGGGGCTTTTGAACACCTCAGAAACACCGCCAATTTCGACACTATCCAGCGCATCAATAAAAATCTGCGGCAATTGGGAACGACTGCGCAATCCCAAAAATGCGTTCTGTCTATCGCCCTCCCTGGGGAGATATCTTTTAATCGCGTCATCAAATGAAAGCCCACTCATTAGACTTTGATAAATCTCGTTAGCAGTCTTCTCCAGCGTTAAAAGCGTTTCTTCCGTTGCACTAGCAGGAATAGAGATCAGGATTTGAGCCAGCTCAAACTTGTCGTCCTGCTCGTCTATTTCGTAGGGATTTTGAAGCAGGTAGTCATCAATCTCCTGCGAACTGACAT
>JADHSN010000039.1 GCA_016776875.1 Gammaproteobacteria bacterium
AGGAGTTTGGAGTCCGTAACGGTAGTACTGCCGATGACATCAATTCCACGTTCGAACAGTGGGTCAGGCAAACAGGAAGCAGTGGGCCCAATGAGTGCGGTTTGAGCATCGCGCGAACAATTTTCGATCACCTCATCAAGGGTATGGTTGATCAATGTTGATCCGGTAATGAGCACCCGATCACAGTCTTTGACTCGATTGATGTTTGAGGTCATCTCGAAGGCGCCTGAACGATCGAGAAACTTTTTGTCTTTTTCAATAATGGTTAATCGAATTTTTTGCGCTGTTAACGTTTTAACAAGAGGCGGGAAAAATCCAACCATGCCGACATGCTGCGCAGAGTCGATATCCAATTGGCCCACCGGATTGCTCGCCCGATCAAAGTGATAATGTGCAGTTTTGAGAAGATGCTGGCTGACCGCATTAAGAACGCCAAATCCAATGGCGGCCTCAAAAGGGTCGTTGCTGTTACACCAATCTAGATAGCTTATCGTCGGCGCGTCTAGTTGTTTTTGGGAATTGAACTGTTTTAACTGAGATTGGGTACTCCCGAAACCTGCGAAAAAAAAGCCACAGCTCCCATCTGTTAGGGCAATGACGCCAAATTTTTTATCGCGTCGATGCGGTATATTTTCAGAAGGCGGATAAAGCCGTGCGATATCTGGTAATTCCCGTTTCTCGCATAAGCGACGTACACGGGCTTCAATAGCGGAATGAATTGTCATCATGTCTTCAAAGTTATCGACTTATTCCAATCGTCGGACCCAAGTCTATAGTAAGTTTCGAGCGCCTGAGTTTGCTGATATCGCTAATATGCGGCCAGGCGTGTCACACGATCGAATTATCGAAGCGTGGCTAGTTAACCGATTGTCTGTCACGCAATCAATCTATCGCAAGAGCACTCATCAGCTTTATTTTTGCGACACGACGGGCGGGGCAACAAGCGAAGCTGTCTTGAAATCGCTCTTGGCATTAAAGATCCAACGTGGTGTTGAGAAAGTTCGGGTTGATTCGCTTGGCGCCATCTACGTCGGCTCAAAAATTCGGATTGGAACCAACGAGTTACCTGTTGTTACAGCCGCGCTAAGATTAATGGGGCTTGAAGTGATTTATGTTGATTTTTAGTTTCTTGCTCAAACAGTCGAGAATTCGTTCTGACGCCAAGCTTCATAAACAGCGATCGCGACAGAATTTGAAAGATTTAGGCTTCGGCTTGATGGCGCCATGGGGATAGTGACCCGATGTTGTTCTGTCGCAAGTTCTCGCGCCATATCCGGCAGACCCCTCGTTTCGGGGCCAAAAATAAACGAATCACCGGGCTGGAAATCGCATGTCGTATATGAAACGTGATGCTTGGTTGAAAACGTAAAGATTCGGTCTTTGAGTTGATGAGAAGCGTAATCTTGAATACTGTCGTAAGTTTTCAGCTCAACATTTTTAGCGTAATCCAGACCGGCTCGACGAAGTTCTCGGTCGCTGATTGAAAACCCGAGTGGCTCGATCAGATGTAAGGAGCACCGGGTATTCGCACAGAGCCGAATAATATTTCCAGTATTGGGTGGAATCTCCGGTTGATAGAGAACGATCTGAAACATCAGCCCAGCGGGTTAGTTGGGTTTTAGAACAACTAGCAAAACCGTCCCCACTAAAATCAGGACAGGAAATTCGTTAAACCACCGGTAGAAGATATGGCTGTGAACGTTAGTTTCTTTCTGGAAGCGCTTGACCAACCGGCCGCACCAGATGTGATATCCAACGAGTACGATGACCAAGCCAATTTTGAGTTGCAGCCAGAGTGATTGGTCGCCAATGCCATAGCCTATCCAAAGCCAGATTCCAAAAAGGACGGTGAGTACGCCTCCAGGATTCATGATGCCGTAATACAACTTCCGCTCCATGATTCTGAACTGCGCACGAGTTGATTCGTCTTCGGTCATGGCGTGGTACACAAAAAGGCGCGGGAGGTAAAAAAGTCCTGCGAACCAAGTGACCATAAAAATGATATGGAGCGCTTTAAGCCAGAGCACAGGCATCACTTTGATGGGAGGTCATTGCCAAACGAATGATCAAAAGGAAATTAAGTCGATTGTTAATTCAAATGATCATAGCACGCGCGATGAGCTGCTGTTAGTCGGGTAAAAACCGTTGGAGAATTTCATCTAAAAATCGCCATCCGAGTGGCGTTGTCCGAACATGATTTGCTGTAACTTCCAAAAGACCATCATTAACAGCACTTGAGATTATCCCGGATTCGGATGACCACTGTAGTCCGGTACGCGTTTCAAAAAGTTCAAACCGAAAGCCCGCTTTTAACCGCAAGGCATTGAGTAAAAATTCAAACAAAAGATCCTGCTGATTGATGGGATCACCAATTTGTGGTGTTCGCTGGGGTGCGGTGGGATTCATATAGTGTTTCGGATGTCGGGTCCGAAACCACCGGTAAACCGCGTTTTCGATAGTGATTTTGCTATGGGCGCCCGCCCCAACGCCAATATAGTCACCGAACTGCCAATAGTTAAGATTATGAGCACACTGATAGCCAGATCGCGCGAAACCCGAAACCTCGTAGTGTTCGAACCCGGCCTGCTGCGCGTCGGATTGAACTGCAGAACGAATGGTCCAAGAGGCCTCTTCGTCCGGCAATACAGGTGGTGTTGCCGCGAATGGCGTGTTGGGTTCGATGGTCAATTGGTATAGCGAAAGATGTTTGGGTTCCTGACTAAGTGCAGACTCAAGATCCGATAATGCAGATTGTTTATTTTGGCCAGGTAATCCAAACATCAAATCAATATTGAAATTGTCGAATCCCGATTGTTTGGCGATTTCGCATGCGGTAGCGGCCTGTTTCCCATCATGAATGCGTCCAAGCGAACGCAGGCTTTCATCATTGAAGCTTTGCACCCCTAGCGATAATCGATTCACGCCATAACGTCGATAACCCTCAAAGCGAGCCGCGTCAGCCGAGCCTGGATTTGCTTCAAGCGTTATTTCTGCATTCTGTTCTAACGCCGACGTGTCGTTCAAATACTGAATTATTCTCCCGACTTCCGGTGGGGCAAAAAGGCTCGGTGTACCACCACCAAAAAATACGGTTTCAAATTTCCTTGAACCACGCAACGAAGCCGTTGATTCAAGATCCATGAGTACTTGATCAATATAGAGACCATCGGGTAGATCGCCTTTTAACGAGTGTGAATTGAAATCACAGTACGGACACTTTTGTTCACACCATGGGAGGTGGACGTAAAGCGCGAGAGGCGGTTTGATGAGATTTTCTCTAATCGGGCAAGCACAAGTTTCGTGCTTGGCCGTTGCGAAACGCTTTGATGAGGTCAGCTACTTCATCGATAAGACGTTGGCGTGCCTGGATCGAGCCCCACGCGTTATGTGGGCTGACAATCAGATTTGGAATATCACCATCCAAGAGCGGCTGACAGTTGTTGGGCGGCTCTTGGGTCAGCACATCGATTCCCGCGCCCGCAATCTCTCCGGTGCGCAACGCTTCCACCAAAGCGGATTCGTTTACGATCCCGCCCCGTGCAGTATTGATAAGGATCGCGCCCGATTTCATTCTTTTCAGTTCGCGGTGGCCGATGAGATTGTTTGTATTGTCGTTTAGTGGGCAGTGCAAAGAGATTACGTCAGATGTATGAATTAATTCGTCGAATGATACGCGGCCAGACGGGATCGTGGTCGTCCCGGGCCTTGCTGCAATGACCACATTCATATCGAAGCCCTGCGCGATCCTTGCGACCCGTTTTCCCAGATTCCCATATCCAATGATGCCGAGCGTCTTTCCGGCAAGCTCGTTAATTGGATAATCCAACAAACAAAAGACCGGGCTTTGATGCCAGCGCCCTTCGCGTACTGCGTTGGCATAATCGGACAGGTGCGTATAGAGCGCAAGCATCATTGAAAAGACATGCTGGCTTACCGCAGGGGAGGCGTAGTCGCGGACGTTACAAACTGAAATAGCTTTGCGTTGGGCGGCTTCAAGATCGATATTGTTTGTTCCGGTTGCGGCAATAACAATGAGTTGAAGGCTCGCACTTTCTAAAGCGCGAGCGGTGATTGCAACTTTGTTGGTCACAATGACATTCATGCCGGCAATGCGCGCCATGGTTTGATTGGGTAGCGTACTGCGATGCCAATGCCAGTTTTCAAGACTGGCCTCGAGAGATGAGGTGATTAAATCGTTCTGGTCAAAACTACCTGCGTCAAGGATTACACCATTCATTCAGTCGGACCTCTCGGCGTAACGTAAGCGGTCGAGGGCCCGACGCTCTTTTTTAGCAGGCCGGCCTTTTTGTGATCGCTGGGGGGGCGACTCTGCTCGAAGCCGAGACGATAATGCTTCGCGCGCCTCGATGCTTTTCGGGTCTTCTGTGAATGTGTGAGAGGCCATTGTGGCGGATACTCGTTTATTGATAAGAGACAACACCGTAATTTTTGAGACAAAAAGTCCTCGCCGGATCAGGAGCCTGTCGCCGCATCGAAGCAGTTTTGAGGGCCGGCAGCGTTGGTCATTGACGAGGATATGCCCCGCGTTAATTGCGGATACCGCATCAGGGCGGGTTTTAAAGAACCGTGACGCCCACAGCCATCGGTCGACTCGTATTGTTTTCACAGGATCCATATTCTCTACCCTGACACGATCCGGGCGATCTGTAAATTATCGGTCGTGTAGGGTCGAATGTTAAAATATAGCTAAAAACCGATCACCCCTATCAATATGAAAAATATTAGACCACTTGTTTTTGGTTTCGCGTTGTTATTCTCGCTCCGTGCTTACGGGCTGGGTCCGGTTGATGGCGAGGTTGGTGTTTTAGGGTGGGGCGTCGGTGACTATGAGACGGGTGACTTTAATACGCCGATGGTCAGCGGCTATGGCGAGTTGTGGCTTAATGAACGCTGGGGTTTTCGTGGCGCCTTATATCGGGTTAATGAAGACAGTGTGCTCATGGCGCCAGACGAGCAGACTTTTTTTGATTTTAAATATCGATTGCTGAGTGCGACTGATTCCACTTTTCTCGCGTTAGGCCTCGGTTGGGAGCAGAACCGGTTTGGTGCAGATGGTAGCGGCTCTGGCCCAAGAATCATGGCAGAGGGACGCGTGGGGATGCTGGGGTTTTTGAAACTTTATACCGAAATCGGATGGGCGCCAGCGTTAGGTGATGTCGGGGCTAGGCAGGATATTTCCTCGATCGCGGCCGAGGCTGGATTGGTTCTCGATCCTTTCCCGTTTTTTGATGTCCGGCTCGGATGGCGTTACCAGATTAGTGACTACACGGGCGTTTTGACCGGTTCTGACGTAAGTGAAGCGAGTTATGGCGTCATTATGGGAGCTGGTTTTCACTGGTGATTCCTGAAAAAGCGATTCGCGGCTTTTTTAAAAGTCATCACCCTTTTATTGACGATTCCGATTTGCCTCGACGGGCCGAAGTTGCCCTCGTTCTCGATGTTTCATTAGATAATAATGATCCCAATATTTTGTTTATTCAGAGAGCTGAATGTGAAAAAGACCCCTGGTCGGGCCAGATGGCTTTTCCGGGCGGTCGTCGAGAAACGACTGATTTGGTCGATGGGGATGCCGCTCGCCGGGAGACCGCTGAGGAAATTGGGCTCGAGCTTGGGGCTGCCCAATTGATTGGACGCCTTAATGACATGCGCGGTCGTCACGGAGGACGATCAGCGGATCTCATGATTTCGTGTTTTGTGTTCGTTACCGATCAGATCGAGCAGCTTGCGCTCAATCACGAGGTTGCTGATGTGATGCACTTACCAATCTCACAGCTCCTCGATCCCTCACTCCGAACTTCGATTCGCTATGATTCGGCTGGAGATATTGATTTCCCCGGTATATTTTTGAGCGCGAAAGACGAACGGATTATTTGGGGTTTAACCTATCGTTTCTTAACAGATTTTTTTTCCTTGTTTGACCATCATTTGCCTTCAAGGTGAGGGTTGATGATGGTCAAAATTCCAATATTTTTTTGATAGAGAGGCCAAACATGGCGAGATCAGACAATCGGCAACCTGATGAGTTACGGCCCATCAGATTCACACGATCATTTACGCGACACGCAGAAGGCTCGGTGCTTGTTGAATTTGGCCAGACCCGCGTGCTTTGCACAGCGAGTGTGGAAGAGCGAATTCCGCGGTTTTTGCATGGATCGCACCAAGGCTGGATTACTGCCGAATACGGTATGCTGCCGCGAGCAACCGGCGAGCGAACCGCCCGGGAAGCCGCACGTGGTAAACAGGGAGGCCGGACCCTTGAAATCCAGCGCCTTATCGGGCGCTCCCTCCGTGCGGCGGTTGATCTCAAGACGATTGGCGAACGAACGATTACCCTCGACTGCGACGTGCTGCAGGCGGATGGCGGCACGAGGACCGCCTCGATCACGGGCGCCTGGGTTGCGTTGGCGGACGCGATGGATCATTTGACCGACACCGGTAAGTTAAAAGCAGCGCCGGTTATTCACCAGGTTGCATCTGTGTCGGTTGGACTAAAAGATAACGAGGCGCTATTGGATCTTGATTATGCTGAGGACAGCACGGCAGACACGGATATGAATTTTGTGATGAATGATGAGAATCGTTTTATCGAAGTCCAGGGCACTGCCGAGCATCAGGCTTTTAGCGAGTCAGAGATGCAAGCGATGACGCAACTGGCAGTCAAGGGCATCCAGCAATTGATGGCTGAGCAAAAAACGGCGCGCGAAGCGAGCCGTCCATGACCGATGAGATTGTTTTAGCCTCAGACAATGTGGGCAAAATTAAAGAAGTGAATGCACTTCTGCGAGGGCAGCGTTATACGGTAGTGGGTCAGGGTGAGCTGGGTGTTTTGCCAGCTGAAGAGACTGGAACCACGTTTGTGGAGAACGCAATTCTCAAGGCAAAAAACGCGGCTTTGCAAACCGGCCGCGCGGCCATTGCCGATGATTCGGGTCTCGAAGTCGACGCTCTGAATGGCCAGCCCGGTGTTTATTCGGCTCGATTTTCCGGCGCGGGCGCGACGGATTCGCGCAATGTGGATAAACTTTTATCAATGCTGGGGGATACACCCGCTCAGGATCGCACCGCGCGCTTTCGCTGTCTGATGGTGTACATGCGGCATGCTCAGGATGCGACGCCGGTTATTTGTGAGGGCACCTGGGAGGGATTTATTCACACGACGTCTCGTGGGGAAAACGGGTTCGGCTATGACCCAGTGTTTTGGGTGGCATCCGAGCAATGCTGTGTGGCAGAGCTTGAAAGTGTTCGCAAGAACCAACTCAGCCACAGAGGTCAGGCCCTTCGTCAACTTGTTGATAGGATAGCGTTGCAACCATTAATCAGTGCGGACTGAGAGACACACATGAAACAAATTGTTCTTGTCAGGCATGGGCAAAGCGTTTGGAATCTGCAGAACCGTTTTACGGGCTGGGTCGATGTTGATCTTTCTGAGCGAGGGATAAGCGAGGCCAGAGCCGCCGGCAAGGCCCTCGCTGAGCGCGGGTTTCGTTTTGATCAGGCTGCATCGTCAATGTTAAAGCGGGCGATCCGTACGCTTTGGTTAATCCTTGATGAGATGGATCAGATGTACGTGCCGGTTGAGACGGATTGGCGATTGAATGAGCGACACTACGGCGCGCTACAGGGTCTGGACAAGAAAGAGACGACCGACCGTCACGGCGAGAAGCAGGTGCTTAAGTGGCGTCGAGGTTACGCAGTCAGTCCTCCCGCGCTGACGCGAGAAGATGATCAGCATCCGGCTCATGACCTGCGTTATCGTGAAATTAATAATCTGCCTGCAACCGAATCCTTAGCGGATACTTTGGTTCGGGTGACGCAGTGGTGGGACGAACAGATTGTGCCCCGGTTAGAGAATAATCAAACATTGATCGTCGCGGCTCACGGAAACAGTCTTCGCGCGCTGGTAAAGCACCTTGACGGCCTTAGCGAGGACGAGATCATGCAATACAACGTTCCAACCGGTATTCCTCTGGTCTATCGTTTCAATGATGATCTCACGGTCGCAGGTAGCGAGTATCTTGCGGATCAGTCCGCACTTGAAGCTGCTGTTAGTGAGGTAAAAAACCAGGCGTCAACGCATCAATAACGCGTTGCGGCTAATTGGGGTGAGCCTTATCTTGCGATTGTTTTAAGTCGAAAAATAATCTGGCGCCTCGCCTGCTTTCCATTTGATATTGCAACCCATACTCGCGATCTGTTGAGCTTCGCACGCGGTCCCCGCGAGAGCCGCTTCGACGGCCTGACGAAGATCTGCGCCTGTTACGGGCTCGGTATTTTTAGGTCTGGAAGCGTCAAACTGTCCCCTGTAGACGAGCTCACGATTATCGTTAAATAGAAAAAAGTCGGGCGTGCAGGCAGCTTGAAACGCTTTCGCAACCGATTGGCGCTCATCATAAAGATAAGGAAAGCTGAACCCGTGCAGCGCTGCCGCTTCAGTCATTTTTTCGGGGCCGTCATCGGGATAATTTTCGGCGTCGTTCGAATTGATTGCGATGATTGCTAGGCCTCGAGACCCAAATTCACTCGCAAATTGAGTGAAAGCGTCGCGAATATGAATCACATAAGGACAGTGGTTGCAGATAAACGCAACGAGCAGCGCTTTTTGACTGGCGTAGTCAGACAAAGAGATTAATTCACCGCCACCTGTTGGATTTGTGTTTCTAAGTGTGAATTGGGGGGCCTTTGTGCCTAGCGCCTGCATCGTGGAAGCCGTACTGACCATAAAAATCCTAAGAAATGACCGAGAAGACGCAAAAATTCTATCATGACCGCGTATTTTTAATAACGGCTATGGCGACCGTTAAAATAAAATCTCGTTAAACTACTAATACGTTTCAGACAGGCAGATTTTGAATTGACGACGAAAGAAAAGGGACTCACCCACCTTAATGATCGAGGTGAGGTACACATGGTTGATGTTGGGGAAAAAGATGTGACTGCGCGCCGCGCCGTGGCGACAGGACAAATCCAAATGCAGGCATCAACGTTGTCAATGATCAGCGATGGTGAGCATCCAAAAGGGGATGTGCTTGCCGTCGCGCGGGTTGCTTCGATCATGGCCGCAAAACGAACAGCCGAAACGATTCCTTTGTGCCATCCTATTTTTCTGACCCGAGTCGAGGTCGCGTTTAAATTGGATCCCGAGCATTCCCGTGTGGATTGCTCCGTGATTACCGAGACACGAGAGCGCACGGGCGTTGAGATGGAGGCGCTGGCAGCAGTTAGCGCGGGACTGTTAACAATCTATGATATGTGTAAAGCGGTTGATCGTGGAATGGTGATTACCGATATCGGCCTGATGGAAAAGTCTGGTGGTCGATCAGGTGATTGGAGCAGGTCGCCATGAAGGCTGAGCAACCCGTAAGTCGTTTGCCCAGTTGTGATGATGAATACGACCCATCGCTAATTCCAGTCGAGACTGCGCTTGAGAAAATTGCGGCAGCGGTCGATCCGATAGCCCACACTGAGGTCGTCGCGCTAAGAGAGGGGTTGGATCGAGTGCTTGGGGCGGATATCCGCTCGCCCGAGAATGTCCCTAACCACACCAATTCTGCGATGGATGGCTATGCTGTGAGAGTTGCCGATCTAGAGAATGAAACGCTAAAAGTGATCGGGACCTCTTGGGCGGGGAAGGCTTTTGACGGAACTATTTCTGCGAACCAGGCGGTTCGAATCATGACCGGCGCGGTGATCCCAGAGGGCGCTGATTCAATCGTGATACAGGAGCATGTGGAGCGCGAAGGTGATCTGATTCGCGTAGCCCCCGGACAGCGCCAAGGCCAACATGTTAGAAAAGCGGGCGAAGATTTGGCCGCCGGAGATGTAGCGCTAACGGCAGGGCGGCGACTGCTCGCATCTGATCTGGGCCTGATCGCATCGCTTGGTATCGGCGAGGTTCCGGTGACTCGAAGGCCCCGCGTTGCCTTTTTCTCTAATGGTGATGAGTTGCGGTCTATCGGCCAGCCACTTGCAGTGGGCGATGTTTATGATTCCAATCGCTATACATTACATGGAATGCTGACGCGGTCCGGTATGGCATTTAATGATTTGGGTGTCGTGCCTGATGATCGAGACCGGATCAAAGATACGTTTTTGCGGGCAGCCGATATTGCCGACGTGGTGATTACGTCTGCAGGCGCCTCAGTGGGTGATGCTGATTTTGTTAAGGATGTCCTCGATGAAATAGGCGACGTTAATTTTTGGAAGATTGCAATGAAGCCAGGCAGGCCGCTTTCATTCGGGAAAGTGGGCAACAGCCTTTTTTTTGGTCTTCCGGGCAATCCTGTGTCGGTGATGGTGACGTTTTATCAGTTTGTGTTGCCTGCATTGAGGCGGCTGTCCGGAGAGCTCGCGTGGGCGCCACTTCGATTGATGGCTCGCACTCAGGATCGGCTAAAAAAAATGCCGGGCCGTACAGAGTTTCAACGGGCTGCGCTTTTTCAGGACGAAAACGGGGAGCTCGTTGTTTCAACGACGGGAGACCAGGGCTCTGGGATTCTAAGTTCGATGACCCAGGCCAATTGTTTTGTGATTTTGCCAATCGATAGCGCAGGCGCACAACCTGGCGAGCAGGTCATGGTCGAGCCTTTTGCCGGACTTGTCTAGATGTTACCGACTTCAAGAATCGACCATCCTAATGCCTGGACAACGGCCACCGTTCGTTCCGAGTTGGATATTGCCTACCCACTTGGTGATCAGGAATTAGCTGAGCTGGATGGCGCGTTAAATGTAATTAAAGCCAAAGGCCTGGCGGTTGAAGAAATTACCAAAAATGATTTTCCGCTCGGTTCCCTGCGGAAAGTGATTGCAGAATGGATCCATGAGATTGACTATGGAAAAGGCCTCGTGCTTTTGCGAGGGCTTCCGATGGAGCGCTACACCAAAGACGATTGCGCGATAATTTTTTGGGGCATTGGGGCACACATGGGGGAGGCCCAGTCGCAAAGTCTCGCCGGTGACCGTCTCGGACATGTCGTCAATTTGGGAGGCGATAATCCGCGTTACCGGGCTTATCAAAACAGTACTGAGCTTGCGCTGCACACTGATGCGACGGATGTTGTCGGGATGATGTGTCTCGTTGCCGCACACGAAGGCGGCCTGAGTGGTTATGCGGGCGCAGCTGCGATTTATAACGAACTGCTGGATCAGCATCCTGATGTGCTACCGACTCTCTGTGAGGGTTTTCAGTACCATCTTTTTGGTGAGCAGGCCCCCGGTGAGTCGCCTGTAACCGAGGAAAAAATTCCCGTATTTTCTGAAAAAGATGGCTGTCTCAGCATCAGCTATTTAAGGAGTTATATCGAGATGGCGTTCACCCATCTCGGCAAAGCGAAAACACCTGCCGAGAGCAAGGCGTTAGATATACTGGATCAGGTGGCTCATGGCGCCAAGTGCTATCGACAGTTTATGCTTGCACCCGGAGATATCCTTTTTTTCAGTAATTACACGGTCTTACATAATCGGACGGCGTTTATAGATCATGATGATCTGGACAAGCGCCGGCACCTCATGCGGCTCTGGTTAAAGGCTTATTCCCCCCGGCCGCTGATTGACGATATTTCAGCGTTTGGTAAGCGCCGTGGCATCTCAAAACAGGAAGGCCGGGTGAGCATTTACGATGGGGAACTGGATTACGAAGAATATGCCGTGCCATCCCCGGACCGTGCCGGTCGTTTCTAGTTTTTGGAAAATAAAGTCGTGGTGACTGATGCCTCCCGTTGGGACGAGAAATATCAAAAAAGTGAATTGGCGAGTTTGCGCGTTGAGCCCCTGCTTGAAAAAAATTTAGGGTTTATCGAGAACTTGCCTACTGGCGCTAAGGCCGTTGATATTGCTGCAGGCAAGTGCCATGCCAGTGTCTTTCTCGCCAAGCGAGGCCTCGATGTGACGGCCATCGACTGCAGCGGGGTAGGCTTGGAATTAGGGATAGCGCTTGCCAAGGAAGAGGACGTCTCGATTAGGACGCTTGTTCTAGACCTAGAAGCCAATCCGCTCCCAACCGGCTCGTGGTCACTGATCTGTTGTTTTCGATATCTTAATCGAGCGCTGTTTCCTTTTATTCAGGACGCCATTGTGGATAACGGGTTGTTGTTTTTCAGCACGTTTAACATTAATCACCTTGAAAAAGCACCCCGTTTTAATGCCGAATATGTACTTCAACCGGGTGAGTTACAGCAGAGTTTTCAAGGACTCGAAATTTTAGATCTGTCCGATGGTGATGACCCTGATCAAAATCTTTCTTGGATTGTGGCGCGCCGATAATCGCTTATCGCTTGGATCTGTTTAGCCGGCTGTGTTTTTTTCAACCCAGCGCTCACCGGAGGCAAGTGATTCTTTTTTCCAAAAAGGAGCGGTTGATTTAAGTGTTTCCATCATCTCACGACACGCGATAAGCGCTTCTTTGCGATGCGCGGAAAACGCGGCGACCAGCACGATGTCATCTGCCGGTAATATGGTTCCCACACGATGGATAACAAGCGCATCGCTCAGATGGTGTTTGGAAATGGCATCCTGTGTCATGGTCTCGAGATGTTGTTCTGTCATGCCGGGATAGTGCTCCAGGACCATCGACTTAACGTCATCGCCTTCGTTGAAATCACGCATTGTGCCAACGAATACGGCGCTCGCCCCGATGCGTCCTGCCGCGAGGTGATCGCGACGAAATGCCGCCACTTCTAGCCAGGGATCAAACGCTGTTGCTCGAATTTCAACGCGCATCTGTTGTTTAGCCGCCTGTCACGGGTGGGAAAAAAGCGACTTCGTCGCCATCAGAGACTGCTTTATCAAGGCTTGCGTAGGCTTTATTAATCGCGACCAGCATTTCTTCATCAAGTGGAGAGGCGCTGACCGCCTGCCAGACATCACGTGCTGTTGCGATGTCCGCACTTTCAATCGAAAGACGAGTATGTCCAACGCGCTCGCGCAGACTGGCAAAAAAACGGACCTGAATTGACATGACTTTTTTGAATAACGATATAGTTGGGGACCAACTTTATAATAAATGCGTCTAAAACGCTTCACAAGTGACACTTTGAGTCATGACTAAGAACATTCGTGAACTAATCCCTGTGCCCATTGCTGTGATGACGGTATCGGATTCTCGCACTGAGTCCGATGACAAGTCGGGCAAGCTTTTGGTTGATCGTTTGACTGCAGCGGGACATACGCTGGTTGAAAAAGTGATTGTGCCGGATGATGTGTTCCAGATTCGTGCCGTGGCCTCCCGCTGGATTGCAGATCCGGCAATTCAGGTCGTGTTGATGACCGGTGGAACCGGCGTGACAGGGTTTGATGGCACTCCCGAAGCGGTTACGCCACTTTTCGAGAAAGTCCTTGATGGATTCGGGGAGATTTTTCGAGCGATTTCTTTTGAGGAGATTGCGACATCTTCGCTGCAGTCAAGAGCGATTGGAGGTGTGGCAAACGGAACTTATCTTTTTTCGCTTCCTGGATCTTCAGGCGCTTGTGCGACCGCGTGGGATAAGTTGCTCACCCATCAACTGGACTACCGGACGCGTCCTTGTAATCTTGTGGAGCTGATGCCGCGGCTGTTGGAGCATCGTCTTAAAAAGTGAGTCGTCTAGGTCTAGCGTGTTAACGCCACGTTGTAAATTATGAGGATGAGCATCAGCATGGACGGAAAAAAAGTCATGGCAAATCCCGCGGCTCTTGATGGGGCGCCACCAGAGTAGCCCGCCAAAAAAGAATTCGACCGATCGCAAAGCTTACCGCAGCAAGCGGGATGACCAAGAGCCATGTCGATGGCAAGCGGATCGCCTAGCTGAAATAAACGATAGTCGCCAGCAGGAGTTGCTCGACTGTATTTTGTAGTCTCGCCTGCAGTCATTTGACCGGAGCGGGTCGGTGGTCAGTCCTGGCCCGTTGATTTGAAGCAGATCATTCATTTCCGATTTTTGTCCTTGGTTGAACGGCAAACGTCGCCAAAGCATATGACGATCTTTAATACTCGTCAGAAACTAGAGTGAATTCAATTTTGATTACGCAGCAATGACCCACCCAGATTCGCCAGCATCCACGCCAGAGACCAGGAGGGGTCGACGACGTAAAGTTCGAGACAGTGGTGCGACAAAACAGGTGCTTGCGCAGTTGCCTTGGGA
>JADHSN010000040.1 GCA_016776875.1 Gammaproteobacteria bacterium
CTCTTAGCCAGCTGATCGCCGGATGCTCGGAGGAAAGCAGATTTTCATCCCGATACGCTGTGGTCATGCTCTCGCGCTCGCTATCGAGACGCAGAAGTTCTTTCCTCAACATGTCGTTAATCCGAGGATCCAAAGGTATCTGGTCCCGCATAAACACGGTGGGCCAGAGCAGGAGAAAGTTTTTATTATTTGGCATCTTTGATCGTTCTTAAGTCGCTAGCATACACACAGTTGGGGATGCCGCAAATTTTGGCCCTCGCTTGCCTTGTTAATAGGAGAGTCGAGATCAGATAAATCGATGCCGCGCTCGACAGCGTAAGCTCTGATCACGCTCAACCGAGATGCTCTGTCCGTCAGATGCTTTCCCACCGATCGAAGCAGGCTGGTGGCTACCATTGCATCGTTTTTGATTACTGCGAGGAATTCCGTGGCGTCAATACGCAAGAATACGCGGTCTTGGATATCAATAAGGTTGAGAAGACGAAACTTGTTTTGAATAACCGCAAGTTGGCTGGTGATGAACGGTGTTGCACTGCTTGAGGTGAATAAACCTCTACGTCATTCATGTATTCAAATGACAGAGCGTTACGCTCACCTCAAACCCGAGGCCCCAAGGGACGCGGTGAATGCGCTTGATCGATTTCAGTCACATTCTGGTCACGGTGGCGGTGAGGCCAACGCAAACCGTAATGTCGTAACCTTAGTAAAGAGTTGATGTAGAGGGTAAAAATTGGTGGAGCCGAGGAGGATCGAACTCCCGACCTTCGCATTGCGAACGCGACGCTCTCCCAGCTGAGCTACGGCCCCACAGCACCTTTCCTCTCGGAAAATACATCAAGTGTGGGATAATTCTATCTTAATGAGAATAAAAATGATCACTTCAAAGTATCTATTTTTGCTCTGATTGCAAATTCAATCACTCCCCGGCTTAAGGATGATCTCCATCATATGAGTACCACTAATATTTCTCCTGAAGCATTAATAGATGCGGCGCGTATGTTCGAGGAGCAAATCCCGTTTAACCGGGTGCTCGGCTTGCGAGTGGAGACTCCCGGGAATTCAGAAATTCAGGTTTGTTTTGATATGCGCGAGGAGCTTGTTGGAAATTTTACGCGGGGCAACCTCCATGGTGGCGTGATTTCCAGTGTGCTCGATGTCGTTGGCGGGCTAGTGGCTTTTATTGCAATATTGCAGCGCGAGGGCGTTCAGTCGGTGGCGGACGAAGCGGAGAAATTCTCCCGTTTAGGTACGATTGATCTTCGGGTAGATTATCTTCGACCGGGTATCGGGACCACTTTTGCAGCCAAGGGTTTCGTGTTGCGTGCGGGTAGGAAAGTCGCAGTGGCGCGCATGGAGCTCCATAACGAGGAAAATTCTCTGATTGCTGTTGGAACAGGCGCTTATAGTATTTCTTAGCGATTTACCCCTAGCGGTTAGGAGGAGTAAGATTACCCATTCCCAACTCTTTTATCGCCAGCGTTTTTTATGACCGAACCTGATAATAAATCACCATCATCGATGTCTCCCGGTGAGCAACTTCGGGCGGCTCGCATGGGATATCAGTGGGCCATTGAGGATGTTGCTGCGAACCTCAATCTCACGGTGGAAGTCGTGAAAGCGCTCGAAGAGGGTGATCATACGAATCTGCCAGAGTCAGCTTTTGTCAGGGGTTATTTGCGCGCTTACGCACGATTAATGGAGATCGATGAAAACCTCGTGTTGAAGGGGAGCGCAGAATCATCGCCTGATCACATCGGGTCTGTTGTTCCGCTTCTCGGAAAAGAAGCCTTCAGCGAAAAAAAAGATCGGCAATGGCTGAGGTTTTCTCAAAAAAAGAACAGCTCTTGGCGAAAGCCGGCAGTTTGGACAATCATAGTCGTTATCGCGATTATTGCGACGTGGTGGTTTAGCGGACTCTTGCCGACATTTAACCAGTTGATGAATGAAAGTCGGGACCAATCGAATCCCTCAGGGACGATTACGATTCCGCTAAATAATCAAAACTGACCGATATTTGTGGTTAAGGGCGTGATGTGCCGTCTCGCGGACGGGCCAAGATGTGACTCATTAAAGAGAGGTCGATATTGCCACCGCTGAGTAAGACGCCCACCCGCCCTTGAGGCTTAACCACGCCGCTGAGCAGTGCCGCAAGTCCCAAAGCGCCAGAGGGTTCAACCACGAGACGTGCTTGCTCAAAAAGGGCTTTCGTCGCCTCGGCAATATCATCTTCAGATACGCAAACCACGTCAGATACTAAATTGCGGATGATTTCAAAGGTCAATTTACCGAGCGATTCCGTTCTTGTGCCATCGGCGATGGTTTGCGGGTTAACGACACGCTCGATCCGGCCACTGCGAAAAGATCGAGCGCCATCATCACCGGCTTCGGGTTCGACGCCGATGACTTTGCATTCGGGAGATAATGCTTCTGCACTTAGCGCGCATCCGCTTAATAGCCCGCCACCGCCCAGAGGCACCAGAAGCGTATCCAAAGCCCCGCAACTGTTAAACAACTCAAGAGCCGCCGTGCCTTGGCCTGCGATCACGTTTGGATGATCAAAAGGTGGCAGCACCGTATAGCCATGTTTGGATATTAAAGCGTCAGTAATGTCCTCACGCTTTTCTGTGTCGGGATCAAAATCAATAACGCGGGTTGCATATTTTTCGGTGCCCAGGCGTTTTACGGCGGGGGCGTTATTCGGCATGACAATCGTTGTTGAAACACCAAGCAGATGTCCGGCTAACGCAACGGCTTGGGCATGATTGCCCGATGAGAACGTCACGACACCTCGGCTTCGCTCAGCATCACTCATCTTATTCATTGCGTTCCAGGCGCCCCGAAACTTAAATGCATTAATTCTCTGAAGATTCTCACATTTCAGAAAAATTTCAGCACCGGTTATCTGATCAAGTGGCGTATTAAAAAGCACAGGCGTTTTTATGGCGACACCATCGAGAACGTCTGCGGCCGACTGAACATCCGAAAAACTAGGTAGATTGTTCAGGTCGACACTCCATTTGGTGAAAGATCATGGCGATCTGGTTTTCAAGCACGCTTTTGGCACCAGAATGTTTTGAAACGATACAATCCGAGAAAACGAATCTGGTGTCAACATGAATATGAATATTAACAAGCCGCTCGAGCTCGAGACCGGTGCGGCTCCGGTCTTTTCGGTGATATGGCTTCACGGGCTTGGCGCGGATTGCCAGGATTTTAAGGATCTTCCGGACATGCTGGAGTTACCCTCCGGCCTTCCGGTGCGTTTTGTCTTGCCCAATGCTCCGGAAAGACCGATTACCCTTAACGGGGGTATGGTAATGAGAGGGTGGTACGACCTGACCGGTTTGGAAGTTGTGAAACAGGAGGATCGTGCCGGCCTAAACGAGGCTTCACAGATTGTGGAGAAACTTGTTGAGCGGGAGTGTGAGCGCGGGATCCCACGCTCGAGAATTATTGTAGGCGGGTTCTCCCAAGGCGGTGCGGTGGCACTGTATTACGGTCTTCGCTGCAAGCAAGCTTTAGCAGGGATCGTGGGCTTATCAACTTACTTACCGCTTGCTGAAACATTTTCGGCCGAAAAGTCCTCGGCAGCTATACAAACCCCCATTTTTCTTGCCCACGGTATTTTTGATCCAGTCCTGGTGCTTGCACTAGGGGAGGCCAGTCGCCAAGTGCTTCAAGAGAATGCCTGTACGGTTGAGTGGCGGACTTATCAAATGCCACACACGGTCGTGCCAGAAGAATTGAAGGATTTGTCTGCCTGGTTGTTAGCCAAAATATGGCCTGCAGAAGTAAAACTCTAGATTGTGTTTTGTTCGATCAAGTTTTCCTCGCGCAATTCAAGTTGTTTGAGCGCTTGATGAATTTGCGGCATGTGCGGATTGATTTCCAGAGCAGCGCGGAAGACGTTTATTGCGGGACCAAATTGATGTTGTCTGAGGAAGATGAATCCTAGACCGGCCAGCGCGCCAAAATGGCGAGGTTCGCGCTGCAAGGTTTCTTTGATGTCACTGATTGATTCATCGTAAGATTCCACTTGGTAGAGAAGGGTTGCCCTTGCATTCCATCCTTCTGCAAAGTCAGGCATCGTCGTCACCAGTTCGCTGAAGTGGCGATAAGCGGTCCGGTAATGACGCTCTGTCATTGCGCGTTGCCCGAGCGCGAAAAGCTCTGCGGCTTCAGGATCATCAACCTCTCGCCAAAGTCTCCAGATTTCATCGGAAATCTCCTGAGCGGCCTCTTGGTCATTTGTCGCTCTAAGCTCCCCAAACAGGCTATCAAGCCTTGGGTGATTCTGATCACCAAGCGCGACCGACTGGTAAACCCATCCCCCCACACCCATGGTGAGAATCAAGAGAACACGGAAAATGATTTTTCTCATTACGTGCTCAATTTTTGTATTCGGCCAAGCACTTCAGCATGCAGCGCTTCATTAGCGCTGGCCAGCGCTTGCCCTTCTGAGCCAAACGTTAATGGGGCGCCTTGCCAGTTGCTGATGCATCCCCCAGCGCCTTCGATGACCGGTACCAAAGCGAGATAATCAAAACGACCCAATCCCGCCTCCATGACAATGTCAGTGAAGCCTGAGGCTAATAGTCCGTAGGCATAACAATCAGCGCCAAACTGTCTAAAACGGACCGAACTTCCCACTGTTGAAAACGTGTGCCACTCTGCTTCATTGAACATGTCAGGTGTTGTCGCATTCAACGTTGCCATATCTAAATTCTTATTTAATGAGGTATGACAAACAGTACCGTTATATTCGGTCGGGCTACCTTGAACCCCGAGCCATCTCTCATTGAGGGCTGGCATGTCTATGATGCCGAGCACTGGTTTATCCTGGAAACACAAAGCGATTAGGCAGCCATAAGTCCTCTTGCCGGTCGCAAAACTTTTGGTGCCGTCGATTGGATCAACGACCCATAGCCACTCTGCGTCCGAGTTATCATGGCCTTCTTCTTCTCCATAAAAGCCATGATTCGGATATCGCTCCCGAATAATTTGTCGCAATGCCCGTTCGATCTCAAGATCGGCAATCGTTACGGGGCTGCCGTCGATCTTTTTCTCAATTTGAGGATTAAGTCGAAAGTATTTATGGCCAATTTTGCTAGCCGTATCCGCGAGTGACTTCGCGATCTCGATGACATCGGGGTCAATTTGAGAGGTCATAGTCGATCGATTCGAATCATCGCGCTGAATTCCGGGCGCTTCTTTTCTTTATTGCGTTACTCATCAAGTGCTTTCAGGTTAACTTGTTCGGCTACTTTATCTCTTCCACCAAAGCCTTTAAATTTGACTTTGCTATCAACAATCTCAACATTCGCCGAGATTTTCCGAAATTTACCAAACATTATGCCGTTAACCGACTGCGGTGAAAATTCGATTCTGGAAATTAATTCGAGTCCTTGACTGTCGATATAGATCGGATCCATTACGATCACGTCACCTTCAGTTTTTGAAATGAGACTGCCCTTTACATTTTTCACATTAAGCATTTTGTCGAGCGGAGACTCTTTTTTCTGAGGATCTCGAAAGCCGGCCAGTAAAGGCTCAACGTCCCGCATCGATAGATTAAAGCGACCGTTCACTTTCATGGGCCGTCCCCAGACGAGACTCCCATGATCGACCGTGAGTTCGCCCCACCAGCCTTCATCTGTTGTTCTTGCGTCTGTCAGAATTTGAACGTTTTCAAGTTTTAAGGACGAGTCCTTAAGTCCATAAGTCTGATTGCGGTAGTTTCCCTCGGTTAGCTTGGAAATCACCTCAAAGTCAGCTTTCACGTCACGATCCTGAGCAGTAAGGATCACATCGTTTCCCTCGGCAACAAACTGTCCATGCGCAACACCACCTTCTAGTGTAAGACCACCGCTGGTGGTCACATCGCCGGAGAGAAACTCGATTCCCGTCTGTGCCGGCATAAACCTGTTCAGATGCCCGACATCGCTAATACGCCCCTTGGCAATGTTGAACGAAAACAGGCTATTGGGTTCAATTTTCTGGGAATACATGAACAGGCGCTTGAGTTCAGCCGAGATGTCTAAATCGGTACCCTCCAGAAATCTGACTTCTGGCTGATGACTTTGCGAGAGTTCAAATTGGTCAACCTGCACGGAAATCTGAACAGGGTTATCGCGAGCGGCATCGACAGATGCCTCAATGACGCCTTTTCCGATAGATTGGAAATCCAGGAAAGTCGTGAGCATTTCATCCGATACAAATGAAAGCCTCGATCCGTCCGTGATCTCTCCATTTTTGAGCAGTAAAAACGCATCAAGCTCTCCGTTTCCTCCCACATTGAGATTGAGATCCCGATCGGGAAGAAATTCCATGGCGCCAAGACTTGCAAAATTGCCTTGCGCGCGAATCTCGCCGGTAAAGAATTGCAGTTTTTCCTTACCTTTAAACTGTCGAGGCATGTGCTCTGCAATCTGCAATTCAGCCTGCACGGAAAGCGGTGTTTGGGAATTCGCTGAAGTATCAGGAGCATTGATGAGCATGGCGCCTTTGGCATGGCTGACACTCATCGGACCGCCTTTTGTGACAATACTCATCTTGAGATTGTTCAATGTGCCAGATCCGCTTAGCTCAAAGTCATCGATACCGGTTAGGTTGCGAATCGATATTTTCCGAATCTCGCTGGCAGAGGTGTTATCCAGTTTGATGTGCCAGGATGGCTTGGTTTTGACTGGTGTTGTCGTGGCGTCTGAACCGGCCGAAGAATTGCTCGAGGCCAGTTGTGAACCATTATTCGATGACTCTTCTGATGCAGAAACCGCATTAACTTTGGCATAACGAACTTCGACGCCCTGTCCATGGGCGTCAGTAATGTTGACAGAACGGGAGATAAGGCTAAGGATCGAGATTGAAACGTTGCCAGAATCAATACTGAGGCCAAACTGATTGCGGGGAGTTGTCGAGTTGAACTCCAACCCTTCGACAGAAAATTTCCCCGGAATTAAAGTCCATGCACGATCCCAGCTCATCGTAAGCTTTTCAGGTTTGATGTTTGCTAGTGTCTGCGCAAGGCCGGTGAAAATCAGGAGATTTCCAACAACAGGATACGCAAACACCAGAATAACTAATATGCGGATTATTCGAAAAATTTTTCGTGGAGCCATAAGTTCTGAGACCAAAAATTGTGAAAGCTTGTTAAAAACAACGTTTTAGGCGCCACAATTTTGCTAGCATTGCGACAATTCGTTATTTTACCAAATGAGGAGTCGAATGACACCGCTCAGATCAAAAGTGCGCTGTGAAATAGCCGCGCTGCTAGCCGTGTTTTTTCTGGGCGGATGCGCATCGCTAGCCCCGCCCGTACAAAGAGTCGATCAGATCACGCCCGAAGGCGCTGGCGATACTGAAATTGAGCAAAACGTTCGCGAGTTGCTTGCCGACGCCAAAGACGAGAGTGCTGCAGTTTATTTGCAAAACGGCGTTGATGCCTTTGCAGCGCGGCTAGCGGCCGTAGAGCGGTCGACTCGGTCGGTGGATGCCCAGTACTATCTTTTCCATAATGATATAACGGGGAATTTGTTTGCAGAAAGATTGCTGACGGCAGCGCAGCGTGGTATCCGGGTGCGGTTGTTGCTAGATGATATGGGGACGCAAGGCCAAGATGATTATTTACTTGCCCTCGATGCCCACCCCAATATTGATATCAGGATTTTTAATCCGTTTGCGAATCGCAAATATAGAGCGCTTGAGTATTTATATCGGTTTGGGATTGTGACGCGCCGAATGCACAACAAATCATTAATTATTGATGGCGCAGCGGCTATTACCGGCGGGCGAAATATAGGAGATGAATATTTTGATGCGCATCATCAATCTAATTTTCTCGACATGGATGTGTTGATATTCGGTCCAGCCGTCACCGATGTGTCGGCCCAATTCGATCAATACTGGAATAGCCCTTTAAGTTATGACATTGACATCCTAAGTGGTACTGAAGAATCACCAGAGGATATTCAACGTCAATGGCAAGAGCTTCATGAGTTCGCAGAGAGTCAAAAAGATAATCTCTATATTGAAACATTGCGAGCGACGCCATTTTTGGAATACCTTAACGAGAAGCGCCTGCCGATCAGCATCGGCCCCACGACAGTGCTGGCAGATCTTCCCCAAAAAGTTCGCGAACCACTGTTTGAGGAGGAGACACATCTGGGTCCTGCGCTGTGGGAATATTTTAGGGAAAGCGCAACGGAACTCGTGATACTGAATCCTTATTTTATTCCGGGTGAGAAAGGAGTAGATGCTCTGGCGCAAGCAGTCGCCCGGGGTTGTCGGGTGATTGTATTAACGAACTCACTTGCGGCAAATGACGTCGCCGCGGTGCACGGGCACTATTCAAAATATCGGAAACCGCTGATTCAGGCAGGCGTAGAGTTATACGAACTTAAACTGGATAGACCTTATTCGAGAGTCGGTCAAGAACTTGATTCAGCGCAAGCCGTTAAGATGGGCTTGCACGTCAAGACATTTGTGTTTGATCGGGAAAAGACATTTATCGGGTCGCTAAACCTTGATCCTCGTTCGGTTTATCAAAATACCGAATTGGGCGTCATTATTGACGATGCCGAGATGGCTAATGAGATCGCAACGCTCGCTTTGGAACTGCTCCCGGACGTTGCTTATCGAGTTGAACTGGATAACAGCGGAAGTTTGATGTGGCACGGTAAAGATTATGAGACGGGGGAGTCAATTAAGCTAGATCATGAGCCGGATGCGGGTATTTTTCTTCGCTTGTTCGCATTTATATCGCGAATACTGCCTGTCGAGAGTCAGCTCTAGTCAATAGTCAAGATCAGTCATTTGTTGGGCGCTAGGATATCGCTCACTTTTAAAGTGCAAATTTAATTTTAGGAGATAACTTTGGATCTGGGATTAAAAGGTAAAACCATAATGGTGGCTGCTGGCAGTCGCGGGCTAGGATTGGGCATTGCTCGACAGGTCGCGAAGGAGGGCGCCCGCGTATCCATTGCAGCACCAACAGAGCCACGGGTTCATGAAAGCGCTGCAAAGCTTCGGGATGAAACGGGCGCATCGGTAATTTCCGCCGTGATGGATGCCAGAGATCACGCTTCGATACTGAAATGGCGTGACGACACGCTTGATGCGTTTGAGTCGATTGATGGACTGGTTGTCAATGCAGGAGGCCCGCCCGCCGGTCTTTTTGATGACTTTGACGATGCTGATTGGGCATCGGCATTTGAGTTAACCCTTCTGAGCGCTGTCCGAATGATTAGGGCGGTGCTGCCGTCAATGCGCGCCGGTCAATCAGGATCGATTGTAACTGTCACGTCTTCATCGGTTAAAGAGCCAATTGATATGCTGTTACTCTCTAACGTTATGCGTTCAGGCGTCACAAGCCTTGCCAAAAGCCTATCACGCCAGCTTGCCGGTGAAGGTATTCGCGTCAACAATTTAGTGCCCGGCGCAATCAATACAGACCGATTGAAAGGTCTAATGGAGACGCAAGCAGCCCGCACGGGTGAACCGTTTAAAAAACTCTGGGACAGTCGTGCCGCTACGGTGCCGCTTGGCCGTTTTGGCGAGCCCGATGAATTTGGTCAGGCAGGCGCGTTTTTGTTATCCGATGCGGCTGCGTATATTACAGGTGAAACCCTTATCGTCGACGGGGGCGCGATGAACACGGTTTGGTAGCCAAACGTTTCCTGATTTGGGTTCGCAGGAATATCCGTTATTTTTCTGCCGTGAGATAACAGATAAAGGCTGAATCAGCTTCTCCGATTTCTGTTGCTGTGAATTCGCCGTTGCCTTCTTGTGTTTTGGGATCGGTTCCCTCCCAGTGCACTAATACCCGTTTATAGCCGGCTTCAGCGAGTAGCTCGCGCAACTCCGGTAATGTCCATAAGCGCCATTCGTAGCTAAAAGCCCGTTCAATCTTAGATCGATCAGGGAATCTGAAATGAATATGGCAGTGAAATTCCCCATTGATTGGATTGTATTTGGCTTGATCCCATACATAACTGAAGTCGCCATGGTCTGTTTCTTCCTCCATTTCACTCATCGCTTCCGAGCCGCCGTAAAAATCAAGGAAGAAGATGCCGTCTTTCGACAGACTGTCGCGAACCTTGGAAAAATAATCTCGCAGTGAATCTCGTGTTTTAAAGATCCAGTAACTGAAGTTCATCGCGAGTATGGCATCGATTTGAGGCGTTTTTGCCGAGAGCACGTCTTCATTGATGAGTTCTATTCGCTGACGTTGCTCAGGACTCAGAGGGGTCACTCGATGTTGCATGCCCCAATCAAGAACTTCTTTATCGAGATCAACACCCCAGGCTCGATTTTCATTTCGTCGCCGAACCCATTCACAACTCGTATTGGCCGTTCCGCAAAAATCTTCTCTTAGCGTTTCCGCTTTGCGGCCTCGAAGTTTCTCAAAAGTCTCATCAACCATATCGATTTCGGCTTCGACACACTGGACGGCCCGCTCATACAAAAGGTGTCGCTCTGCAAGAGCGGCTTGCGTCTGAGTGGGATCGATGGGGGCAGCGCTTGTCTTTGCTTTCCGTCTATTTTTTTTCTTTTTCTGACTCATAAAACTCGTTGGATTCACAGACTCGATGATCTAAAAAAATTTCTGAAGATTAATAGTAGCGTAAAAGACGCAATAGCCGAAAACCAAACAGGATTGCTTAGTCTTTTTCGAGGGCGATTGCATCTGCGACCCGAGAGGCGATAACCGAAAAAATTCGAACCATCGTATTCGTTTCTTCTTCTTCATTAATTACTACGGGTACGTTGCATTCGTTGGCTTCGGAAACAATAACGGACTGCAGTGCCCAGATTGCATCGATGTTGTTGAGGTAGTGCTCCCCGGGTCGGCGACGGGTGGTCACTGAGCGCCCCTTAAAGAATTGTTTCAAGGTTTTCTGTCGATCCACCATCAGAACCACAGGAATTAAAATCACATCAGATTCCAGATTCAGGCGTTTGATGATCGATGGACGCACATGGACACCCTCCACAATAATTGAAGCCTGCTCGTTTTGAGCCCGATCCAAAAGCGCCTTTATGGCAACTTCAACCTCATCAGCTTGCCGGTCGAAGCCTGTTTGGATTCGCGCGGCTTGAGTCTCGTCGTCGGATTCCGTTGCAATTGCTTTCCAGGCATTAAAGCTGGAGTAATGTAATTCGGGTGCGATCTCAGCCGGTCTCAGAATTCTTAACACCTCCCGAAGCATATCGGTTGATTGCGTTCGTGTGATATTGAGCCGGGAAGCCAGTAGGGTTGCGGCGGTACTTTTGCCAACCCCGGAAGCACCCCCGATTAAAAGTAACAGCGTTTTTTTACTTTGGGCGAGCTTGTGCCAGGCTTCAAGATGGCGGGCAAAATGGGGACCTGCCTGATCAAGCACCATTTTAAAAGACAGACGATGTAAATCTTCCCGATTGATTCCATTCGCGTAGTCGTTAATCAGTCGTTCATGCAAACGATGGGCAAGATCTTCTGCGATGTTGTGAGGAATGCCGCAAATCTCGAGTCGATAACGGAAGATGGTTCGTGAAAACCAAACGTCTTCACCATTCTCCTGAAAAATTTTCACCCAGACGGGTTCAGTTCGGTCAAGACGATAGCGCTCTTCCGCTCCGGGCCCGAATTGGGAGACCAAAATCCGGGAGACCTCATCTCGTATGTTTTCAGAGGGCACGGTTTGATTGGCAGAGAGATTCTCCCTGACTAGGGTGGCGACACCAAAAGCTTCGGGAAAAGTCAGGCCGACTTTCTGGAGGGAACGCGTCAGGATTCCCCTGAGAAAAGGGGTGGTGTCGCCCCCCCGCGTGATCACATTAAGTCGGGTGGAGCCAGACGAGTCGGTTTTGTTTGGCTTTGAAGACATTCGTTGGTTTGGATCTCAAGACTGACTTGGTATTTTCAAGGGTCGATATCATAATGCCAAGAAGGAGATAGGAGGGATTTATGGAAGCACAACGTGAAAAAATAGTGGATCAGGTAGCCATCGACGCCGTCATTGAGATCCTTCAAGCTGATTTTGGGGATCGGTTATCACAGGCGCAAGCGGTTCGTGAGCGTTTCGGGAAAGATGAGTCGTTCCACGGAAGTGCGCCGCCCGATGCTGTGGTCACGCCGCATACAACAGAAGAAGTGAGTCAAATCGTTAAAACGTGCTCTGACTATCAAGTGCCGGTCATTCCTTTTGGTACCGGCACAGCCCTGGAGGGACATGTTGCTGCTCTGCATGGCGGTATCTCTATCAACATGCAGGAAATGAATCAAATTCTGGAGGTTCATGATGAGGACCTTGATGTTGTGGTGCAGCCGGGCGTGACCCGTAAGCAGCTTAACCGACACCTTCATGATCGCGGTTTATTTTTTCCGATAGACCCTGGCGCAGATGCATCGATTGGCGGAATGGCGGCTTGCCGCGCGTCTGGCACTAACGCCGTGCGGTATGGCACGATGCGAGAGAATGTTTTAGCGTTGACCGTGGTGCTTGCGGATGGTCGCGTGATTAAAACTTCAAGAAGAGCGCGAAAATCGGCAGCGGGATATGACCTCACTCGGCTATTTGTTGGATCCGAGGGAACGCTTGGCGTTATTACCGAGGTGACACTTAGACTTTATGGTATCCCCGAAGCAATCGCGTCGGCAGTATGTACGTTCACTGATTTGGATAGCGCTGTATCTACGGTCATTACGACGATTCAGTACGGTGTTCCCGTGGCCCGGATTGAATTGATAGATGAAGTACAAATTGACGCGATTAACAAATACTCAAAGACTGATCTTGCTATCGCCCCGACGCTTTTTCTTGAATTTCATGGCACCGATATGGGTGTTGAGGAGCAATCGAAGATTGTCCAAGGCATCGCTGCAGAATCAGGCGGGAGCAATTTTGAGTGGACAACCAATACTGAAGAGCGTAATCGTTTGTGGCAGGCACGTCATGACGCGGCGTATGCTTGTAAAGCCCTGGTACCAAATGGTGAAATCTGGGCGACCGATGTCTGTGTACCTATTTCTCAGCTTGCTGAGTGTATTCGGGAGACACAGGCAGATATTCGCGAATCGAAATTGATTGCGCCGATTGTTGGCCATGTGGGCGATGGAAATTTTCATTTGGTATTACTGGTGGATAAGGACAACGCAGAAGAGGTTCAGCGGGCTCATGCGCTGCATGAGCGGATGGTGATGCGGGCGCTTGCGATGGGGGGCACCTGTACGGGCGAGCACGGAATTGGATATGGGAAGCTTGATTTCCTAATTGCGGAGCATGGAGAAGCGGTAAATGTAATGCGGTCAATAAAGCAGGCGCTTGATCCGAATAACATCATGAATCCCGGAAAAGTACTGCGGGTATAAATCCTGAAATTCTCTTTCGGTCTTGAGCTGGTGGGCTAGGCCGATCCACTTTGGAGTAGCATCTTTTCGATGGAGCATTGGGAAATTCGAAAGCCTGCGATTGAGGCGGCTGGCGGGATGGTGGTGTCCCAACATAGTATTGCCGCTGAGGTCGGTGCTGAGGTTTTAGCGAAGGGCGGCAATGCGGTTGATGCCGCAGTGGCTGCCGGATTTGCCCTCGCCACAGTTGAGCCATGGATGAGCGGCCTGGGCGGCTGTGGATTTATGGCGCTTCATCGGGCGGATACCCGAAAGACCTATGCCATCGATTTTGGTGTCCGGTCGGCGGCGTCACTTGATCCGGGCGACTACCCGCTGAGCCAGGGTTTTGACTCGGATTTGTTTGCTTGGCCAGGGGTTAAAGACAATCGAAACGTCTTGGGTCCATTTTCAGTTGCGGTTCCGAGTTATGTTTCAGGCGTTTCCCTCGCGCTTGAAAAATTCGGTACTTTTAAATTTCTGCACCTGCGCGTAAAAATTGCATCCTGCAGCTGCCGTTTTGAGCCTCTAAAACAACGATTATTGGCATTTTTTGATTTGGTATTATTGTGCTGAGTTG
>JADHSN010000041.1 GCA_016776875.1 Gammaproteobacteria bacterium
ATATAGTGAATATCATCACTATACCGATCGTCGGTCGAGGCAATAGTGACAATAGCTTTCAATGATGGGGGGCGTCGGGCGGCAATCTGCAGGCCATTAAATCCGCCCCAGGAAATACCAATGATCCCGGTATTGCCTGAACACCACGGTTGGGTGGTAATCCAGTCAAGCACTTCCAGCGCGTTGTCTTGCTCTATCTTGAGATACTCATCCTCCAGAATGCCATCGGACTCTCCGGAACCTCTCATATCGACACGTACGCAGGCATACCCGTGCCCGGCATAGTACGGATGGGTCAGAGCATCACGCTCTGACGTGCCATCGCGCTTTCGATACGGCAAGAACTCAAGGATTGCAGGAACGGGGTTGTCCAAGGCATCCTCGGGCATCCAGATTCGGGCCGCCAGTTGGATTCCGTCTGCGAGCGGGATAAACGTATTCTCAATTTCCTGAACGTTTCGCGGAAACTCGTGAATAACCTTGATATCGTTGGTATCCATAAAACTTTTAGTTAAAGTCGCGAGTTAATTTGATGCCATCTTGGATGCTACCACCTCGTTTTTTTTGAGCACGCTAGGTGTGCGGCAAGCTTCTGTTCATCGCTTTGAGGTATTCCGATTGTGTCAGATTCAATAACTGCAGTGCTAGCTCGTTTACAGTTTTGGAATGGGGAGGCGAATAGATAAAAGCCAAACAGGACTGCTGACAAAACAATCACGTTGATCAGATGTTTCATTAAGCAGGATCCTTTCTTAATGGTGAATGCGGGAAACAACACTCGAAATTATAGCAATTGTTACATTATAATTAAGTTTAGGAATGGCCTTTTTTAGCCGTTAAACATCTACTTAATTGAATCGTGCAACAGTTTTGACATCAGTTAATCCAGAGACTAAATAAATTAAGGAATGACAAATGAAAAGAACACGATCAACGCTCACGTAGATTGAAGGTTATGAGAGTAGATGCCGCAAAGCCTTGGAATCAAGGCGCATTAGATAAAAGCAGGCTCGATCTATATTGCTCTCGGCAGTTACGTCTTCGAGAGACGATGAGACGACTCGACGTTCCGGCCTTGTTGATTCTAGATCCGATTGATATTTTTTATGCGACCGGCGCGCGCAATATGTTGTTTTTTTCAATGCGAACGCCTGCGCGCTACCTACTGTTGTTTGCAGAAGGTCCTGCATTTCTCTATGAGTATTTTGGGTGTGAGCACTTGGCGGCAGATCTTCCGACCATCGATCATATCGTGCCAGCTGAAGGCTTATGCCACACCAGTTCTGGGGGCGATGCGCAAGGCGCAAGCAAGCGATTTGCATCACAGATTCTCGCCGCCGTTGGATCCATTGACCCCACAATCCGAACACTTGCTATTGATCGTTTTCCATTAAGCGCGATTGATGCCTTGCGCGCTTCAGGCTTCGCTTTGACTCACTCGGATCGAGTCTTGCAGGAAGCAAGAATGATCAAGACTGCTCTTGAAATTCCTTATATGCGGGAGGCGATGCGTCGAGTTGAGGCGGCGGTTCAGCAGATGGAGCAAAGTCTTGAACCGGGGCGCACCGAGGCCGAAGCTTGGGCCGACTACCATCATAAATTCATGGCGACCGAAGGGCAGTACGTTGCGACTCGACTGTTTCAGACCGGTAGCCGAACCTTTCCTTATTTTCAGGAGTGTGGTGACCGAATAATGGAAAACGGCGATTTGGTTTGTCTTGATACGGATGCGCTTGGTTATGAGGGATATGCAGTTGATTTTTCACGTTCTTTTGTTTGTGGTGACGCAACGCCAACTCCCTCCCAGAGAAAGTTGTATTCGCTGGCGCGCGAGCAACTAGAGACTAACGCAGCGGCTTTAGCGCCCGGCATCCCTTATGAGGAGTTGGCCGATTTGGCATGGCCGATTCCCGAGGGATATCAAGAAAGTCGCTACTACTGTGTCGGGCATGGGTTAGGTGTGTCCGGCGAGTTTCCGAATATTCCACATAAGGTATCGGGAAAGCCGTATCCCCTGTCTGGAACGATCGAGCCTGGGATGGTTATATGCCTTGAAAGCTATGTAGGCTGTCGTGAAGCCGGCGAGGGCATAAAACTCGAAAATCAATATTTGATTCACGAAAAAGGCGTCGAGCAAATGTCGATCTATCCGTTTGATCCGGATCTGGGAGTTTAGGGGATTCAATTAAAACGAGCCCTCGGGCTTTTAGCGCTGTTTTGGCAACTTCAATAGTCTTAGATGTTTTCAGTCAAGCCGAATTTTTACTTGGATTGATATCGCGGTGTACAGGTTGTCGCTGAAGCCGGGGATTGGATAGATATTCACGCCAAGTCGGGATCGTTCGTAGCTGATAGCGGGTAAGATTGCTGGGAAGAATTTGCCATTCCTTGCCTTGGAGTAACCGTCCATAATGCCAAACGTGCCGCCAAATCTTACTGGCCCAAGCGCGAGTGGAAGCCAGTACCATCCCAGATATCGAGATTGCTCGAAGTCACTATTTTTGAAGGTACCGGCAGTCAGTGACTGAGTTTCAGTAAATTGATACTCGACGCCAAATCCAAAGTTGCTATCATTTAAATCAACTTCTTCCTTGCCATGAAGAGAGTACATCCCAAAATTGATCCAAAGCTCACGGTCATTTTCCTGTTCATGATCCACAGCGTCAGCATTTGATGGATTACTGAAAGTGGCCATTAGAATGACAAGCGCTGATCGCAAGATTTGATCCAGATGCAGCGATTTGCCCCGTTTGCCTTGGATTCCGAGAAATGGCCGAGCGGGTGTCATCACGTTAAGAGACCGTTTCTGACGTTTTTGTTTTTGCGAATCGGGCCATGAGGTCATATAAGACAGGCGTCAAGAAAAGGGTAAGGAATAGCGCGAGTCCGAGACCGCCAACAATGACCCATCCGATGGCGATTCGGCTCTCGGCGCCTGCGCCGCTTGCAAGGACAAGTGGCATCGCGCCGAGGATCGTCGAGAGCACTGTCATGACGATAGGTCGGAGCCGCAGTACTGCCGCTTGCACGACGGCCTCTCGTATTGAGTATCCGGCAGCACGAAGTTGATTCGCAAATTCGACGATCAAAATACCATTTTTGGCCATCAAGCCCACTAGAAGAATAATGCCAATCTGGCTATAAACGTTGAGCGACAGGTCCATAAACGTCAGCGAGTAGATTGCGCCTGCAATTGCAAGCGGAACCGCAAGAATAATGACCAGAGGGTAGATAAAGCTTTCGAATTGGGCGGCCAGCACTAGGAATACGATAAGCAGCGCAAAAGCAAAACTCACCATGGCACCGCCGGAGGTGCTTTTAAATACTTTGGACTGTCCGGCGTACGTCATTTTTACACTAGCGGGCAATGCATCGGCAGCGCCGCTTTCCATGTAATCCAGTGCTTGTCCCAGCGTGTAGTCAGGAGCCAGGCCAGCTGAGATCGTGATTGACGGCAAACGGTCATAGCGGCGCAGCTCTGCAGCAGCCGCACTCTCGCTTGTCGAGACCAGAACACTGAGCGGTACAAGCGATGGTGCGCCGGTCGCCACGTTACCCGAACGCACAAAAACATTTGACAGGCTGTTGAGATCTCGTCGGTCTTTGCGTTCGGCCTGAATAATGACAGGGTATTCCCGACCACGATCGATGTAAGCACTCACCTTCTTTGAGGCAAACAGTGATTGCAGCGTAAGCGCAACTTCTTCCACACTGACATTCAGGTCATTTGCTCTTTGGCGATCGAGAATGAGGTTGATCTGTGGTTGATTCTCTTCATAGTCCATCCGTGGATTGATGAGGTCTTCATTTGCTTGTGCATACGCCAGGAGCTCGCTAGCGGCACGCTTCACCTCATTAAAATTGGGACCCCCAACCACTATTCTCAACGGGGTTGAGTTGCCTCGGAGGCCTAGGCCGGCCGGGCTTGCGACACCCGCTCTGACGCCGATGAGACTTCTGGTAATGGGCCTGATTTTTTTAATAATCTCAGCCTGGGTTTGATCTCGATCGTCCCAGTGCGCGAGACGCATAACGACAAAACCCCGATAGGGTCGATTACCCCAGCCGATTATCGTGTAGACGGTTTGAATACTGCCGTCCTCTTGAAAGGGTTGGAGCTTTTTTTCAATAATTTTTGATTGGGAGTCGGTGTACGCTTGGGTTGATCCCTGGGGTGCAGTCATTGGGATAAAAGTTACGCCGCGATCCTCCCGAGGGACCAGGTCACGTGGCAGGGTGAGGTACAAACTAACTGCGCCCAAACTGAATGCCAACGCGAAACTAATGACGATAACCGGCGATTTGATTGAGAAGTTCAACCCGAAGTGATAAGACGAGTGTAAGCGTGATTGAGGCAGCGGGTTGTCCTCGGTGATGCTTGCTTTAGCTTTTTTATTTTCTGTTTCAGGCGATCTGCCATTGAGAATACGTGACGCCATCATGGGGCAAAGACTTAAGGCAACGAAAGTCGAAATGACGACGGCCGCGGCCATGATCAGCCCAAATTCACTGAATAATTTTCCGACCTGTCCTTCAAGAAGGGATATTGGAATAAAAGCGGCAATGAGCGTGATTGATGTCGCAAGCACCGCAAAAGTAACTTGACGGGTTCCGTTCACCGCAGCCGTATGACTAGATTCTCCATTATCAATACGCCGTTTGATGTTCTCCAAAACGACGATCGCGTCATCAACCACGAGGCCGATCGCGAGAAGCAAAGCCAAAAGCGTGATCACGTTAATTGAAAATCCGAGTGCGTAGATGATTCCAATGCATCCGATCAACGCGACGGGTATCGTGACGATGGGTACCAGAGCGGCCTTAAAGGATCGTAGAAAAATAATAATGACCGCGACGACGAGAAGAAGGGAGATGGCGAGCGCAATCAAGACTTCACGGATGGACGCCGCTATAAAAAGCGCATCGTCAGAGCCAATAATAATCTCCATACCCTCAGGCAAAGTATTGGAAATGACCTTAATTTCGTCGCGAACGTGCTTTGAGATCGTCATCGTATTAGCTTGGCTTTGCCGTAATACCGACATCCCAACGGCATTACGACCATTCGCACGAATGATGAGATCATCGTTTTCGACGCCCCTCTCAACTCGGGCGATATCTTTGAGTCGGACCGGGTAGTCATTAACTTTGCGGACCACAATTTCCGCAAAATCTTCAGGGTCGGTGAGCCTCCCATCCAGGCGGACCTCGAGCATTCTTTGGCTCGACGTGATGTCTCCGGCCGGTAGCTCGAGATTACTTCGACGGATGGCGACTTCAACATCTGATGAGGTGAGGTTCCTTGCTGCCATGGCTCTTCTGTTGAGCCAAACCCGAATGGCATAACGACGTTGTCCTCGGACGTCGACTTTGGCAACGCCATCTAAAGTCGACAAATGATCTACGATATAGCGCTCGACGTAGTCCGTGATCTGTTCAGGGGAGTGCTTACTTGAAGCGACGGCAATCCTCATCACGGGGTCTGCATCGCTATCGCTTTTTACGACAGCCGGATTTTCGATATCTTCCGGTAAGGATCGTCGCGCGCGGCCTACGGCATCTCGAATATCGTTTGCAGCTTCATCAATATTTCGCCCAGGCGCAAATTGAACTACCGTTCGACTGCGACCCCGACGACTCTGAGAACTGATGGACTCGACACCTGACACCCCCGAGACGGCACTTTCAATGACTTCTGTAATTTCAGTATCAATCACTTCAGGTGAAGCGCCTTGATAGCGAGTGGTGACGGTGACGACGCTGGAATCAACATCAGGCAACTCACGAATCGGTATGGACTGCAGCGACGCAATGCCTGCGGTAATGATTAGTAAACTGGCAACAATTGTGGTGACGGGGCGTCGAATAGCGATTTCAGATAGTGAATAACCGGTCCTCGGCATTTTCTCATTCCTCGGTATCGAGTGACGCGTCTGTGTTGGGTTCGATTTTCTTTACGGATGATCTATGCCTGACTTTCTGAAGTCCTCGGGTCACAACTTCCTCTCTCTCAGAAAGGCCATCAGTTATTTCGACAAGCCCATAGGTCCTTCTGCCAAGCGAGACGCGACGTTTTTCGATTTGAAAAATGTCTGGATCATCGCCGGGTGTCAGTAGGAATACAAATTGTTCGCCGACTTCGGTGATAACGGCTTCTTCCGGAATCACCAAGGCTTCTTGATTATCAGCAACGATACTGACATGAATGAACATGCCTCCCGGCAGTGCGAGATCCGGATTGTTAATAACTGCGCGAACTTTAAACGAGCGCGAGGTCGACTCAATCCGTGAGTCAATCGCTATGATTTCCCCAACAAAGCTTCGTTTTGGAAAAGCCGCTGCATGGGCGCGGATCGTGTTTCCGAGTGACAACATTCCATAAAGGTTTTCGGGAACGGAAAATTCCACAACAACTTGCGTCAGATCGTCGAGTGTCGCGATTACATCACCTTCTTTTATCCGGGATCCCTTTTCGATACTTGAGAGGCTTATGAGGCCGTTAAATGGCGCGCGAATTGAGCGATCGTCTAGATTTTTTTGCGCACGCTTGAGCGCTGCGATCGCAATTTTTGATTGCGCCCGAAGACCGTCGATAGTTGCCTCTGACATTCCGTTGGATTGTTGCAGTGTGTCTGAACGCTGTAACGCTCTCGAGGCTTCTTCTAACTTTGCTTTTGCTTCCATGACATCCGCCTCTTCAATAACCGAGTCAAGTTTTAATAACAATGAACCGGCTTTGACGGGAGCGCGTACAGATAGATAGGCTTCTTCTACACGTCCTGAAGAAAGCGGGGTTATCTCAATCGAGCGAAGCGCCTTTGTTGTGCCTACTGCCTCTATGATTTGCTCGAGACTTTTGATTTCGACTGACGCGCTTTCAACCATTACGATTCGATTCGCTTTTCGATCGGGTCGTTGATTGACCTCTTTTGATGAAAAACTGTGTTGCCAAATCTGATGTCCAGCGAAAGCAAAGACTGCGATGCCGATTATCGAGAAAATTTGTCTTTTCAAAATCGTTGGGGTCCGAAGCCGCTGAATTAAGGGTCTAATCTAATTGGTCGAGATTATGAACCAGATGACGTCGACATGGATGAATCTCTACTCAAATAACCCAGTTCGTTAAGGCGGCGGCTCAGCACCCTGGGAGCAAGTAGTGGTCTCGATGCCGCGGTGAACACCTAAGCGAAGTCGCCCCAGATTTATCCGAATTCTGAGAATTAACGACAAGGAAAGTTATCGTTGAATTGAATACTTGCGCCTCATAATGCCGTATTACGAATGATAATCAGGCTGCTAAATAAGCCCTTTGTAGAGGGCATAAAATATAAGAACGACGATAATCGTCAGCGTGAGGTGAATAATTCCTTTTTTCATACTCAATTTGTCCTTGGGTCAGGTTTGAAAAACGCAGACATTTGGAAGTCATTTTCGCAAGTGAAGTGGTGAGCTAAGGAGGGGTTATCTTTGAATGACAAGTGTAAGGATACTGTAAGCGAATGACTCTTGCAGGTTTATCCTTCCTCTCGATTCAGTGTATCAGCTTTTCCGAAGATTTTTCACTTCGCTCAATCGGGCGAGTCACGCCAGCCTGATGATGTATAAGCTTCCATCCAGATTTTTCATAGTGAAAAATATTAGTGGCGATGAGTCTGTTGGCTCCCATTTCCTCGAAGCAGATCACATAGCCGGAGTGATCGTTGATAAAAGCTTGAGGGCTCGTGCAACGAATTTTGGGTGGATTGACCAAAATACTCTGCCAACTCCGAATCACGGCAACCCGGCCAACCACTGACCCCCATCCGGGATGGATGCATGAGATATTTTCTTTTTCCGACCAGATTTCAGACATTTCCGTCGATTTTCCGTTCGAGAATGCATCGTAGAAGGCGCTGTTAATCGCGATCAATTCCTGGTGGCTCGAATTCATGCTGGACCTTTTTGTCTGGTTTCAAAGTGTAACTGAGGCAAAATTATTATAGACGGAGCGCGTGACTCAGTTTGTGGTTTTACTCTAAAGAAGCGATGGAAGTAGGGACATTTTGGGATTCACATCTCAGCGACTGTGCACCTACTAAAGTCTCCATATGTTTGGAAAATTTACAAAAACCTTATCAATTGTCACGCTCGCGTGTTTTTCGCTTATGACCAATGCAGACAAAGAAGATTTTAATCTTTGGTCTCCGACCTCAGCCGACGATTGGCAATTTGTGAGCGATCGAGTCATGGGCGGAGTGTCTTCTGGCCAAGTTTCGGTTTCACTTGGAGGTGTGACGCCTCTTGTGCAAATGACGGGAGACGTAAGTACTGCTAATAACGGCGGATTCATTCAAATCAGGCGAGATATACCGGATCTGACGGCAAAAAAAATCTCGGGCGTTTATTTAAATGTAAAAGGTAACGGCGAAAAATATTTTGTGCACATTCGGACGAAGTGGACCGTGTTGCCTTGGCAGTATTACCAAGCGGAGTTCGACACCTCAGATCAATGGCGCGAAACTCGGCTATCGATTGGGGAATTCAAGGGCTCTAGTTGGCTTTTGCCTAAAAACATTTCAGGCCAGGATATTCGATCGATCGGCATTGTGGCATTCGGTCGCGATCACGTTGCGGATATCAGTGTCCGCGCGGTTGGTTTTTTCTAATTTGGGTGAATTAGCACAACCATGAGTAAAACTATGATTACCGTTTTTTTTGATGGGAAATGTAGTCTTTGTAGTGCTGAAATAGGCCACTATAAAAAGATCGTCCCGCAAGGGGTGTTTACTTGGGTGGACGTTACAGAATCGACTGATCGTCTCCAGCGGTTAGGTGTCTCCCAGGTTGAAGCGCTCAAATCCCTTCATGTGCAAGATCAGAGTGGCCAGTTATTTTCTGGTGTCGATGCTTTTGCTGTGATGTGGCGAGCGATTCCGAGGTGGCGGGTGCTTGGAGTAGTTGTAAAGCTTCCTGTTGTATACCAGATTGCCAAAATCCTCTATCGAAAATTTGCGGAGCGTCGCTTCAAACGGCTGTCCCACTGTCAGGCATTGGTGTCTTGAGGATGCCTCTTAAGGAGGCGACCATATTGGTTGTGCAAGCGGGCGCCCTCATGTTGATGTCAATACTTTCAGCTCCCAGTCTCGCGCTCGACTCGGGTGATCAATCACTTGAACTGCAAGGCGAGGCGCTTGTGGAGATTGGACCTTTTGGTTTAGATGTTTATATCGCCAGATTTTTTGAGGGCGCTGACAACGAGAGGTTGCTCGAACTCGAATATGTCCGGGATGTTGCCCGCAAATATTCCCACATGGGTTGGGAAGAGGGCCTGAAGAGTTTTTCGGATTCTAGATATCAGAGGCCAATGCAGTGGATATTGGAGACCACGCCAGACGTAAAAAAAGGGGATTTTTTAACTTTCGAAACCAAAGGCGATATAACCGCCGTCAAGCTCAATGGGGTTCTGCTCGGACAGACAGATCAGGAACACGTTGCGATGCTGATTCTCGCGCCTTGGGTCGGCATTACTCCTATCGACGAGGAAGTGAAGAAAAAGCTCCTAGGTTACCGTTGAGCCGTTGCACTTCATTTTTTTAATGGCAGCTTATTATTCCGGACTACCGTCGAAGTCAGGTCAGCTACAGGAGATTCTGGCGAATCAGCAGATTGTTCCGAGAGGTAAGCGGCCAAAACGGATTCACTGTACCAGTCGCCGTAAAAGTTAGCCTCAAAACGCAGTTGAGACTCAACGGGATCGATGCTCGCTTTTATTTTCTTAACCATAATGTTCTCCAATGACCCTACGAGGAGAAAGATAGCACGGGTCTTGTAATTCACCGTGTAGAGCGACGCGATCACCCTATTTTTGATGACTACATCTACGCAGCATGGTTTTCTGATGAAAATACAAGGTAAGCAACAGAAACTGATTGGTTCAAAGTGGACCGCAGTTTCGCCTCATAATAAAGAAAAACACTTCGAGTTAATTGGGGCAAGGCAGGCAGATGTGGAACGCCCGACCACCCACACTTTGAGGAGTGTGATGTCTGGAATCACTTATCACGTGGCTGATTCAGAACTTCAGGATACAAAAAAATGGCGGCGGGGTTGGCAATAACGCGGTAAAGCGCTTAAGGAAGACTCTCTCAGGAAATAAAAACTAGGCGTTTCTCGCGTTTTTATTCTCTTTGAGTAAGGGCTCAGGTGGGGCATAAATATTTAAGTATTTGAGACAAATGACTCGAAGGCATGATGCGAGGTTTTTATCGTTCGCAACCAGGCAATGATCAGCAACTTCCTGAATAACGCCAGCCACGGTCAGGTCATGGTCACTCGCAATTTCTTCTAAAACGTTCCAGAACGCTCGTTCCAATCGCACCGTTGTGGATTGTCCGTGAATTCTGAGACTTCGCTTTTCCGGAATAAATTCGTTGATTTGTTCCGTTGTGCACGCATTAAACATGTGTGCGAGCGCGCTGTCTGATGTAATAAAAATAGACATAGTTAATAAAATTCAGCGTTCAGTGAAAATGTAAGCAATAAATACCACCGCTATCTCTTCAATTCTAGAGATATTTAGTCACGTTAATTTAAATATGTAAATAAATATTTTTTTATGGAGTTTTTTCGAAAGACCCTCGATCCGGTAATTGCGCTTGGCGCAATTGCGGTACTGGATATCTTTCTTTTCCTGCTCGTCGGTGCCTGGACAGTTGGCGGTGGGGAAACCATGATGACGGGGTTAATTGCCCAGTTTTTTATCGGCGATTCCATCAATCAGATCCCGTTCTGGCAGGAGGTATTTAAGCCTGACGCAGGCTATTGGAAGATTTATATCTCTCTCGGCATGCTTTTTGGGGCGATAGTGGGAGCGGTTGCGAGCAAAGAGTTTTTCTGGCGTTTCCCCAAACGACTTTCTGAGTGGGTCATGATCACCGTGGGTGGTTTGTTGATGGGTATCGGCATTCGCCTCGCGTTTGTTTGTAACGTCAGCACCTTCTTCGGACTTACGCCGGAGTTAAATCTTGGTGGCTATCTCTCAATGAGTGGAATTATTGCAGGCGCATGGTTTGGCTCTCTCATTTATAAAAGAGTCTTGGAGGGGTAAAGATGTCTCCGGTCGCTGAGTGTTTAATTGCGTTTGTTTTTGGATCAGTTGTGGGGCTTCTTGTGCAACGATCAAGGTTTTGCAATACCGCCGCCCTACGAGACGCAATGCTTTTTAAAACCTTCAGAAATACGAAGGCGCTGCTCGTTGCGATGATGGTGTTAACAATTGGATTCACGGGATTTATTTCTATCGGCGCGGGTAATCCCATGCGTTTTGATGTCGGACTTAATCAGATCCTCGGATTATTTCTTTTTGGAACGGGAATGGTGTTGGCAGGCGCTTGCACCGTGTCTACCTGGGTTAAAGCAGGTGAGGGTAACTTTGGAGCGGTTTGGGCCCTTCTGTTTACTTTTATCGGTATGTTTCTTTTTTCCCTAATTTGGTCTTTTTTATATTGGCCACCGGCGCCCTCAGCAATGACGGGTGAATTGTCCATAGAGAGGCTCCAGCTTGGATTTTCCAATGCGGAGACCCTGCAGGAGAAGACCGGGATTCCAGCTATCGTGTTTGGCCTTATTCAGGCTGCGGTTCTTTTTTACATTTATCAGGCCATAAGGAGAAAGGAGGCAAAGCAGCAGGGTAGCTCGGGTGTGGAATCAGTTTAGAGTGTTGTGTTGATCGTGGACAAATTTAGAGGTGAGAATTGAATGGGACTTTTTAGTAAAAAGAAAACGGATAACCAGACGTCGTCAGGTGGACAAGGTTCAGTTGCGCTAAGTGATGGATCGCAGGTTCAAGTTTCAACGACGGTTGATTGTTTGGGTGATTCCTGTCCTCGCCCCCAACTGATGACTCGAAAGGCAATGAGCTCCGCTAACGAAGGCGATGTCGTGTCAGTATTGATTGATAATCCTACGTCAATGGAGGCGATCCCCCCTATGTGCCCGGAGATCGGTGCGACTCATCTCGAGACCTTAAAACAGGATCGTGCGTGGCAAGTATTACTCAAGAAAGTGATGTAGTGCCAAAAGTGATGAATAAAAACAACCCGTTCCAGATGCCGTAGAGATGGCAGCCGACAAGCAATTTCTCGTTCTCGTGCTCCTGATTTTATTGAGTGGAGTATTCAGTTTTTATTATCTGGGCACGAGTCAGCCCGGCTCACTGCGTGCCTCCAAATTTGGGGTCCCCTTTCTCTCACATAGCGTGCAACATCCAGAATCTGGGGAGTGCATCTCAGCAAATGAGCTGGCCCGACACTTTTTAAACTGACATGGATTTCTCATTAATTATTCATCTTGGGGCGTTTGTCGCAGCGATGTATCTTTTTTGTTTATCAATCTTTGGTAATCCGTTTAAATGAACCGGCTTGGCTATTTTTTCTGTATCGGATCTTTGCTGCTATCGGTCGCATTGATTGGATTGCTAGTGCCTTCGGCGTCAGTATCCGTAGCGGTCGCAGAGACTGCACGGTCATGCAAAACGCTCGAAGAGGATATTGAGATCTCTTTGGTGGGCGACCTGGAAGGGGTGAGTATGTACGATCTTTTGAGCCATTATCTGGAAGTGCCGCCTGCGAAAGTGTCGTCCGGTCAGGCAGTTGTCAGACAGTTCGGGGGTTGTTGAGTGATGATTCTGACGGTTAGCGTAGCGCTCGGAAAGTTCCGCGACACACAGATTCGCTTGCTTGCGCTGATGCTGTGCTTGGCGATGCCGGGCCTGAGTTCGGCGGACAACTTTATCCCGATCGTCGACTTATCGACTTTAACTAATCGTCCGGTATTAGTAGATGCACGCCCTCTAGAAGACTGTCGAGAGAGTACTCTGCCAGGCGCGCTATGCTTTCCAAAGAGCAAGTTGCTGAGTGATTCAGGGCGTCTTGCCAATATGCGTGATTTTCGCTGGCTGTTGGGTACTTATGGACTAACAGGTTCAGAGAATGTGGTTGTTTTCGCAGATCAGCCTGCGCACCGAGATGTGGTGTCGGTGTTGTTTTTTCTTGCGGGTCAGTCGAAGGTAAGTCGGTTATCCGGTGCCTCAGAATTGGAGCTGCAAAGCAGGGGATTAACCGGCGCACTTAGCCGACAGGCTTTTTATATCGCGGACGTTCGATCAACGTTTTTAGAATCGGTGAAATTGCGCAGGGTGAATAGTGACGATTTTGCGGAATTTGCGCGACAACTCGGCGATAAGGATCGGCCAATTTTTTATTGGCCAGCAAGTTTTATCTAATGATCTTAATCACGGTTTCCACTGAAGACTCCGCTCGTCTAATTAACAATTTAGTGAGCGCCTGCAGTCGGCAAAGGCAAGCCGTCGCACTTTTTTTTACGGGATCAGGTGTGCGGCTACTTGATGACCAAAATTTTCTTCGGGGTATTGATTCTGCGGGGGAGGCAGCGGCTTGTGGAGAGTCTTGGAGACATTTCTTTTCGGATCCATGTCCAATTTCTGAGGGCAGTCAGACTGATCATAGCCGCCTTATCAGTCAGGCCTCGCATCTTTTGAGTTTCTAATGCAAAAGACAAAAAATATCTTGGTTGTGGCAACTGAAGATCCGCTTGAGGCGATGCGCGTTGCTGCTGGACTGACGATATTCGGTCACGAAGTGACATTTTTATTCTCACTTAGCGTTGAAGTGTCCGAAGCATTTCAAAAAGCCGCGGAATTACTGGAATTGGCAGAAGTCGATAAGATTTATTCGCTTGAACCATTTGAAGAATGCGAGGTAGCGGATGCAAGACGGGTTGAGAATTTATGGAGAGAGTCAGATCTCGCATTAGCGATCTGAAAAGGATTTGAAATGCAGTCTTGTCTTTTGCTAATTAGAAAAAATCTTGAAACAACGTCCGGTCGCCAACAGGTAGTGGAGGCTCTGGA
>JADHSN010000042.1 GCA_016776875.1 Gammaproteobacteria bacterium
TAAATAATCGGTGCAATAGCGCTATCGACTGGCGCAACCTGGAGAATGCGAACATCCTCGCTCTCAACAAGTCCAGAGTGCGGATCGGCAAACAGATATAACCGCCCGCCACGCGCGCGCACCTCTTCAAGATTCGATTTGAGTTTTTCAATCAGCAGGTCATTTGGCGCTACCGCAACCACCGGCATTTTTTCATCTACAAGGGCCAAGGGTCCGTGCTTCAATTCGCCGGCGGGATAAGCTTCGGCATGAATATAGGAGATCTCTTTGAGTTTTAGAGCGCCCTCCATCGCGATGGGAAAATGAACCCCTCGCCCCAAGAACAAGGCATTCGCTTTATCGCCAAACACTTTGGCCATTTCTGCGATATCAGCTTCCATCCGAAGCACGGCCTCCACCGCCCCGGGCAGCGTGCGCACCTGTCGAACAACATGGGACTCAAAGCCTTGATCAAAACCCTTTCTTCTTGAGAGCACCAAAGCCAAAAGTAAAAGACCCGTCATGGCACTGACAAAGGTCTTTGTAGACGCCACACCAATCTCAGGTCCACAATGGGTCATGAGGGCAAGATCGGATTCACGAACCAAAGAAGATTCTGGCACATTACAAACGACTAACGAACCCACAATCCCCTGACGCTTTGCTTCCTCCAAGGCCGCTAACGTATCGGCCGTCTCGCCCGATTGAGAAATAGTGACCACGAGCGTGCCATCCTGATGGGCATGGCGACGGTAGCGGTACTCACTAGCCACCTCAATTTCACATGGCACACCCACATACTCGAGCCAGTGCTGTGCAACCAGTCCCGCGTGATAGCTTGTGCCACACGCAATAATTTGGACTCTTTGCGTCACGTCAAAAATATCCGCGGCGCCGGCGCCGAATGACGCCTCGAGCACCTGATCACCCAGCAATCGACCTTCCAACGTATCCGCAATCGCGCGGGGTTGCTCGTGAATCTCTTTTTGCATGAAGTGTTGGTATTCACCTAACTCTACGCCTTTCCCCGACTGCGAACTGGTGTGCACAGCACGATCAACGACGTCCCCGTCGTTATTGGTAATCACACATTCAGCCCCGTTTAAATCTGCCACGTCGCCGTTTTCAAGCACCTGGTAGTCCCGAGTAACGGTCAAAAGCGCTGTGATATCGGAGGCAACAAAGCTCTCGTTATCCGAACGACCGAGCAGTAAAGGTGGGCCCTGTCGCGCCGCGACCAAACGCTCGGGCTCCCCGGCATGAACTACCGCTAAAGCGAAGCTGCCTTCAAGCTGATTCATGGTTGCGCGAACAGCTGCCGCGAGATCAAGACCATCCTGAAGGTGGAGATATACCTGGTGCACGACCACCTCGGTATCGGTCTGCGAACTAAATGTCAATCCCGCTGCGCGCTGTGCATGGCGCAGTGATTCATGATTTTCCACAATGCCGTTGCAAACCAGAGCAAGTACACCGTTACAAATATGTGGATGTGCATTCGGCTCGGTCACGCCGCCATGAGTCGCCCACCTTGTATGGGCAATACCGGTATTGCCGACAAGCGGCGTTTTTAACAACGCTTGTTCAAGTTCGACAACCTTCCCAACGGTTCTTGCCCGTTCGAGTGCGCCGTCATCATTGATCACCACAACACCCGCTGAATCATAGCCCCGATACTCAAGACGACGAAGACCTTCCAGCAAGAACTCGCTGGCTTGAGTATGTCTAACGGCACCGACGATTCCACACATAAGCTGATTATCTTCTAGTTAACTTGTCGGAGATCACTGGGAACTTTCTCCTTTTGACGTTTTGTTTTTCTGAGGGCGCTCCCATCCATCCTTGACCGTTTGCTGCGCGCGGGTCACCGCGAGCTGGCCTGCCGGTACATCCCGACTGACGGCCGAGCCTGCTCCCACGGTAGCGCCTTCACCGACCGTGAGAGGTGCAACCAACGCAGTGTTAGATCCGATAAAAGCATCGTTCTCTATTTTCGTTTGGTGTTTATTCGCGCCATCATAGTTACAGGTGATGACGCCCGCACCAATATTGACCCGCTGACCCACCGAAGCATCTCCCACGTAGGCGAGATGGTTCGCTTTGCTGTCTTCTCCGATAACCGCGTTTTTAGTTTCGACAAAGTTTCCAATCCGTGCGCCCGTCGCAAGCTCAGTCCCTGGCCTTAGCCTCGCAAATGGGCCTACAGAGCAATGATCAGCGATATAAGCGCCTTCTATAATGCTATTTGCCCGAATCTCGACGTTATCTCCAATCTCGCTATCGCTAATCTGACTGTTTGGGCCGACGAAAACATTCTTACCCATTTTTACTGTCCCCGACACCACCACATTGATGTCCATTCGGCAGTCCTCACCAAATTCAAGTTGGCCCCGAAGGTCAAACCGAGATGGATCATCAAGCGTTAGACCGGCGTCCATTAATTTTTCAGCTTCCCGGCGCTGAAAGTTACGCTCTGCCTTAGCTAAGTCGGATCGGCTGTTAACCCCCATCACTTCCAAGATATCTTCGCAGATCACACCTTTGACCGGCGTACCGGAACAGGCCGCTGCGCCAACGATGTCGGTCAAATAATATTCTCCCTGACTATTATTGTTATCAACGGCATCCAACCAGTCTTTAAGTTTTTCAGCAGGCGCTGCGATAAATCCGGTGTTGATCTCTGAGATTTTTCGCTGGTCGGAAGACGCATCTGCTTCTTCCACGATCGCGCAAATCGCGTTATCGGGATCCCGAACCACCCTGCCGTAACCGTGAGGGTTATCAAAACTCGCGCTGAGCAGCGCCAGACTCCCATCGCGCGCCTCATCGGTTAATCGCTGTAACGTGCCTGGCAGAATAAGGGGAATATCTCCGTACAACACCAGCACCGTTGACTGAGTTGATATATCCGGCAACGCCTGACAAACAGCATGCCCCGTTCCCATTTGCTCAGCTTGGAATATCCAATTGATGGTCAGGTCATGAGAAAAATATTCGCGCACTTGGTCAGCGCCATGTCCACAGACCACGTGAATATGGTCGGGAGATAGTTTTTGAGCGCTTTCAAGAACGTGCGACAGCATCGGCTTACCCGCGACTAAATGCAACACTTTGGGCAGCGCCGAGCGCATGCGAGTGCCTTTACCGGCAGCGAGCACCACGACTTCGAGTTTCATGAAAAGAATACTACTGCAATCCGCAGGGCAGGGGTCAACATTGATGGTCGCGATTGATCGCGAACGATTGTATTAAGCTTATTGATATTGCGCCCGCATGACTTGAATCAAGATTAAGATAAAAGCCGATTATCGGGGTTTTTTACGCGCGCTTATTCAGCAAACCTGCGCTAGCCGCGCTTGGATCGAAGTTTCTGAATCGCCCGAATCTGAGCGGCGGCCTGAACCAATTCCGCTTTCGCTTTCGCGAGATCAATATCACTGCTGCGATCACTCATGGCCTGCTCGGCCCGCTTTTGCGCCTCCAGAGCAGCCGCTTCATCAAGATCGCCCGCTCGAAGCGCAGTATCCGATAATACTGTTACGACATGGCCTTGAACCTCGAGGATGCCGCCTGATACAAAGAAAAATTGCTCTTCTCCGGATTCTTGTTGCACCCGAATCTCTCCGGGTTTTAGCCGTGTCAAAAGAGGAGCATGCTGAGGGGCGATACCAATCTCACCCATTTCAGCGGGTGCGAAAATCATCGTGCCCTCGCCGGACCAGACTTCTTCCTCAGCGCTGACTATTTCAACTTGGATCGTATTGGCCATGATGTTCTGCTAGACGCTCTTAGGTTACCGTTTTAGCTTTTTCAACGGCCTCTTCGATACCGCCCACCATGTAAAACGCTTGCTCAGGAATGTCGTCGTACTGTCCGTCGATAATGCCCTGGAAACCTCTAATGGTGTCCTTCAACGAAACAAACTTGCCTGGCGATCCTGTGAAGGTTTCAGCAACAAAGAATGGTTGTGACAAGAACCTTTGGATTTTTCGAGCCCGGTTAACCACCTGCTTATCTTCCTCGGAAAGCTCGTCCATTCCGAGGATTGCAATGATGTCTCGAAGCTCCTTATAGCGTTGCAAGGTGCCCTGAACGGCACGCGCGGTATCGTAGTGTTCCTGGCCCACAACAAGCGGGTCAAGCTGACGACTGGTTGAGTCCAGCGGATCCACAGCAGGATAAATACCCAGCTCAGCCACCTGTCGGGAGAGCACGAGCGTTGCATCCAAGTGCGCAAATGTTGTGGCGGGCGATGGGTCCGTTAAGTCATCGGCTGGCACATAAACCGCCTGAAATGAAGTAATAGAACCTGTCCGGGTGGAGGTAATCCGCTCCTGCAACACGCCCATTTCTGCCGCCAGGGTCGGCTGATATCCCACCGCTGAAGGCATTCGACCTAAAAGTGCGGACACTTCGGTGCCGGCCAGGGTGTAACGATAGATGTTGTCCACGAAGAGCAGGACGTCCCTTCCCTCATCACGGAAATGCTCTGCCATCGTTAAGCCTGTGAGCGCCACCCTGAGGCGGTTTCCGGGCGGCTCGTTCATCTGCCCGAACACCATCGCGACTTTGTCGAGAACGCCAGATTCTTTCATCTCGTGGAAGAAGTCATTGCCTTCCCGGGTTCGCTCTCCCACGCCCGCGAAAACTGACAGGCCTGAATGTTCTTTTGCGATGTTGTTAATAAGTTCCATAATCGTGACGGTCTTGCCAACCCCAGCGCCACCGAACAAGCCGATCTTGCCGCCTTTAGAAATCGGCATGATCAAATCAATCACCTTGATGCCGGTCTCGAGAATTTCAACCGTCGGTGACTGATCCGCATAGCCGGGCGCTTTTCGATGAATCGGTGAACCCGTTTCGGCGCCGACAGGGCCTGCTTCATCAACAGGATTACCCAACACATCCATGATTCGGCCCAATGTCTTCTCACCCACCGGGACCGTAATCGGTGCTCCCGTGTTACTTACCTCGAGGCCTCGCTTGAGCCCATCGCTTGAGCCCATTGCGATACTTCGCACAACGCCGTCACCCAGTTGCTGCTGGACTTCCAGCGTCAACCCTGTTTCACCGACGTTCAGCGCGTCATAAACACGCGGCACTGCGCCTCGGGGAAATTCAACGTCCACAACGGCGCCGATGATTTCAACAATATTGCCGGTACTCATAGCATGATTCCTCTTAAAGGTTCCTTATCTTTTTCGTTGGCCACCGTCCGCTTAAACCGCGGCTGCGCCACTCACAATCTCAGAAATTTCTTGGGTAATAGCCGCTTGACGTGCCTTGTTATAAACCAACTGAAGCTCATCTATTAAATTGCCGGCGTTGTCAGAAGCGGATTTCATTGCGACCATTCGGGCCGCCATTTCACAGGAAATGTTCTCCACAACCCCTCTATAAATTAATGACTCCACATACCGCATCATTAATCCATCGAGAACCTCTCGAGCATCAGGCTCGTAGAGATAGTCCCAATGTTGCTCTAACCGATCGTCTTTTTCAGGAGCTGAAACCGGAAGAAGCTGATCCACCCGAGGCTCCTGGGTCATCGTGGTAACGAAACCGTTGTGCGCCAAAAACACGCGATCAATTCGGCCCTCACTGAAAGCATCCATCATGACTTTCATGGCTCCAATTAAGTCGGCCAGCTCTGGCTTATCGCCGATCTGGGTCGCTTCCGAAACAATGTTTACGCCAACCCGCTTAAAAAACCCGAGGCCCTTCTTACCGATAACGGTGGCGTCGATCTCCACGCCCTTCGCTTGCCAATCCGACATGGTCTGTACGACCTTTCGGAAAAGATTGATATTTAATCCACCACACAAGCCGCGATCACTCGACACGATAATAAACCCGATCCGCTTGGGTTCACGCTCTTCGGTAAAGCTGTGTTTGTATTCGAGGTTAGCCTGCGCGAGATGGCTCATGACGCTTGCCATCTTGTCAGCGTAAGGGCGAGCCTGAGCCATACGCTCCTGCGCCCTGCGCATTTTGCTTGCCGCCACCATTTCCATGGCTTTGGTGATCTTCTGAGTGTTTTGAATACTCTTGATCTGGGTTCGAATTTCTTTGGCGCCTGCCATATTCCTTAAGCCTTTTTAGGTGGATCGGCTACCAGCTGCCGTTCGCTTTGAAATCTTTAAGCGCCTCGTGCAACTTTGCAGCAACCTCGTCGCTATACGCTTGATCCCGATTCATCTCATCCATGAAATCAGCATGTTGGCTCTTCATGTGACTTTGCAGCGCCTGCTCAAACTCAACCACGCTCTTTGCTTCGACATCATCAAGGTAGCCCTCGTTCGCTGCAAATAGACTCACGGCCATTTCAGCAACAGACATCGTTGAATATTGTTTTTGCTTCATCAGCTCTGTTGCGCGCTCTCCGCGCTCCAGTTGCTTGCGAGTTGCTTCATCAAGGTCTGAGGCAAACTGAGAAAACGCTGCCAGCTCTCGATACTGCGCGAGTGCCAAGCGAATACCGCCGCCAAGTTTTTTAATGAGCGGGCACTGTGCTGCGCCCCCCACTCTCGACACCGATAGGCCCGCGTTAATAGCTGGCCGAATTCCGGCGTTGAAAAGATCGGTCTCAAGGAAAATTTGGCCGTCGGTAATCGAGATAACGTTAGTGGGTACAAACGCCGATACGTCGCCTGCTTGCGTCTCAATAATCGGCAATGCCGTCAATGATCCTGTCTTGCCTTTGACCTCTCCATTAGTTCGCTTCTCTACTTCTTCCGGATTAATCCGCGCGGCGCGCTCGAGAAGCCGGGAATGCAGATAAAACACGTCTCCCGGATACGCTTCTCGGCCTGGCGGGCGCCTTAGCAGCAAACTGACCTGTCGATATGCCCATGCCTGCTTCGTCAAATCATCATAAATAATCAGCGCATCTTCGCCTCGATCACGAAAGTACTCGCCCATCGTACAACCCGCGTAAGGTGCGATGTACTGCATTGCCGCTGAATCAGCCGCAGATGCCGAAACCACAATGGTGTGATCCATCGCACCATGTTCTTCGAGTTTGCTCACCACAATAGCAACGGAAGAGGCTTTCTGCCCAATCGCCACATAGATGCATTTAATTCCCTTGCCTTTCTGGTTGATGATCGCGTCGATCGCAACGGCTGTTTTGCCGGTCTGGCGGTCACCAATAATAAGTTCTCGTTGGCCGCGACCCACAGGCACCATGGAGTCAATTGACTTAAGACCTGTCTGGACTGGCTCAGAAACGGATTGCCGGGTAATCACACCGGGCGCAATGCTTTCAATCGGTGCGGAGCCAGAAGCATCAATTGGACCCTTACCATCAATCGGTTCTCCAAGGGAATCGACAACTCGGCCAAGAAGACCCGGACCGATCGGCACTTCGAGAATGCGGCCTGTGCATTTCACCGTATCGCCCTCAACAATATGCTCGTAATCCCCAAGCACAACCGCGCCTACGGAATCCCGCTCCAGGTTCAACGCAAGCCCAAACGTATCATTCGGGAACTCCAGCATCTCGCCCTGCATTGCGTCAGCCAGTCCATGAATTCGGCAAATACCGTCGGTCAAGCTAACGACCGTGCCCTCGGTTCGAGCTTCGGCGCCGGCATCAAAATCTTTAATCCGCTCTTTAATGAGTTCACTGATTTCGGATGGGTTCAGTTGCGTAGACATTCTTTAATTCCTCTTGCAGCTTTTCTTCTGCACTTGGGTTTAGCTGCTAATCGCAGCTGCTAATTTTTCCAATCGGGCGCGAACTGATCCGTCAATAACCAGATCACCCGCGCGAATCACCGCGCCTCCAATCAAGGTGGCATCCATTGTCACTTCCAGTTCTACCCGTCGTCCCAGCTTCCGCTCTAATGCTTCTGAGATACGCTTTTGGTGAGACTCAGAGACCGGAAGCGCGCTCTCGACTTTCGCCGTGATCGTGCGTTCTTCTTCAGCCCGAAGCAATTCAAACTGCTCTGCGATATCAGGGAGCGTGCCGAGACGGCCGTTTCTGACTAACAAATTGACAAAGTTTTGGCCCGCCGAATCCAAAAGATCACCGCAGCTTTCGATCAAAATCGAAGCGACATCTTCTTTGTCTACCCGCGGGTGCGAGAACAAAGAACTGACTTGCTCTTGACTGGCAAGATCAGCGAGTCGCCCGAGCGCCTGTGACCACCCGGGGAAAGCGTTACTTTCTCGAGCAATCTCAAACACCGCTTGCGCGTAAGGTCTTGCGATACTGGCGTTTTCTGACATTTCGAATCTAGTTGAGAGCCAGCTTAAAGCTGCTCAATTAAGTTATCGAGCATCTTCGCGTGTGCGCCTTCATCTACTTCCTGCTCAAGAATCTTTGCCGCGCCCGCCACAGATAATGCGGCCACTTGCGCACGAAGGGCTTCGCGAGCCATGTTGGCCTCTTTCTCTATTTCACCTCGAGCCGCGCCCAGGATTCGATCGCCTTCATTTCTCGCAGTGCCTTTTGCTTCTTCTACCATCTCGGCTTCGCGTTTTTCGGCGCGCCGAATAATTTCCTGCGCCTGCTCTTTCGCTTCATTAGTAACTTGCGTCACCTGTTCTTCCGCCTGCGCTTTTGCTCGCTGACCCTCTTCGGCCGCTGCTAAGCCATCGGCAATCTTGGTTTTACGTTCATTCAGCGCGGAGACAATCGGCGGCCAAACAAATTTCATGCAAAACCAGACGAACACAACGAACGCGACACTCTGTCCAATCAGCGTCAGGTTGATGTTCATAACCGCTTCCTTTAATCGAGTAAGGGTTAGCCGCCAACAACAGCGAACATGATATACAGCGCGATCGCCACGCCAATAATCGGGATTGCGTCAACAAGCCCCATCACAATAAAAAACTGCGTACGAAGCATCGGGAGTAGTTCAGGCTGACGAGCAATGCCTTCCAGAAAACGGGCGCCGAGCACGCCGACCCCTACGCCGACCCCTACGCCTGCGAGGCCAAGCAGTACTGCGCCGGCAACATAAAGTAAAGCTATTTCCATGAGATTCTCCTGTGGGAAGTTGTCAGATTAGGTCAAATAAAAATCGTTTGATGTCCTTAGTGATGGCTGTGCGCCATCTCCAAATAAACGATCGTCAGTGTCATAAAGATAAATGCCTGAAGCAAAACAATGAGGATGTGGAACACGGCCCATGCCCACTGTAAAACGCCGCCGGCAACCGCAAGAATCGCACCGCCTGAAAATAACAGCGCGATTAAAATAAAGATCATTTCCCCGGCAAAAAGATTACCAAAAAGACGGAGCGACAAAGATACCGGCTTGGAAACAAGACTCACAAACTCCAAGAAAAAGTTAGCCGGAATAAACAGGACCTTCAGAATCGGGTTTTTCGCTTCAAACGGCTGCATCGTGAGCTCTGCCGCAAACCCCCCGACTCCTTTTACTTTGATACTGTAATAAAGTGTCAGCACAAACACGCCCAACGCCATACCGAAAGTCGCATTGGGATCGGTGGTCGGCACCACCTTCATATATTCAATTCCCATCAATTTTGCGATCTCGGGAATCCAGTCAACCGGAACAAGATCCATCAGGTTCATTAACAGCACCCAAACGAAAAGCGTTAAAGCAAGGGGCGCTATTAAGTCATTTTTATGGGAGAAAGATCCTCTGACGTTCTCGTCGACAAACTCAACAATCCACTCAACGAAATTCAGGAATCCGCTGGGCGTACCAGAGGTCGCACGTACCGCCGCTTTTCGAAAACCCCAGAGAAAGAGTGCACCCAAGAAAACCGACCAAAACATGGTGTCCACATGGATCGCCCAAAACCCCATTGCCTTTGCTTCAGCAGCGCCGTGAGCAAGCCCCCATGTCCCATCCGGAAACTGCCCGAAGGTCAGGTTCTGGAGATGGTGCTTGATGTAACCCGTCGTTGTAAGCGGTTCGCTTGATGCCATACGATTATGCTTAAGTTCGCCTAAACTCGTCCCGTAAGATCTTAATCTCTTCGGGACCTCCTTTTTTCTTCACTGACCTGCGCGAGAATCGCGCCGAAAGTCGCCGACAAAAGTGTTGCCACAAGGCCCACTAAAAAACCCACGACCTCTAAATCTTTAACTACCGCAAACGCAACAGCACAAAGTGCTCCGGTAATCACTAACTTGCCAAACTCTGCCCGGTACAGACCAGCCAGTGTTGCGGCTCCCGAACTATCTTCCAGCAGCTGTTCTCCTCGAAGGGAAAAAACCCGCCTGACCGCGTAACCCGTCGCGATAAAAGCAATTCCGGCGCCGGTCATTGCCGAGTGCGCCTGATCTTTTGCAAACAGAGCAAAAAACAAGATAACAATAACGGCGGTTGTTGCCGTCACAGCTAGCGTCCATCTAATCATAGGCGTTGCGAGACCGAGTGACTCACCTCTGCTCAAAACCCTGTTGTTTTTCGCCATCGGAGCTTCGGATTTTTCTCAATCCAAAGCGCCTTTACTGCTACAAAGGGCGCGAATTATAGGGGTATTGTATCGGTCGGGTCAATAATATCGAGTTAAGAATAAGTTTTTCTCCCGCATTCAGACACCTATCTGAATAGCGCTTCGCGCAAGCGGCGTCACACCAAGAGTCGGCGCAATCGGTCTCTCAGCACATCAATATCGGTAAAGCCCGCCGTTAAAAGGTCAAAACGGGCGGGCTCGCCGGCCAACGCTCGCTCTACGACAATCGTGGGAAATCCGGAAACACCCAATTTCGCCACTGATTCGAGCTCCAACTGCAAAATCCTATTAACGTGATCAGAGGCTAAATCTTCAGTAAATTGTTTCTGATCCAACCCAATTTCACCGGCGACGCGCTCGAGCATTTCGACATCAGAAGGATTTCGAGCCTCCAGAAAATAAGCCCTTTGAATCGCGTCATACATCAGGGATCGAGCACCACTTGCCTGTTCACCCGCCGCGATTACCGCTCGGCAAGCCGAATAAGTCGACCGCTTGGGCTCACACTTATCCCAAAATTCAAAATTAAATTCTGCGCCGGTTCGAGCTTTAACTGCGCCCCAGGCGTCCTGAACATATTGCCGCATCGCGCTGTCCATCGGCGCCTCATTATCCGGAGCAAGACCACCCATCAGGTCAACGACCGTGGCAGATTCGGGAATTTCCGAGACAAAATCTCGCCAAACCGGTGCAAACCCCCAACACCAACTACACATGGGATCAACGACGTAATAAATAGTAAGTGTCATGTTAACGATTCAGGGTGACGTTCGAAACGGATTTAAAATTTCTGCTGGCTACGCCGAGACGACGTTGATGATTAAGCCTACATGCTAAGATTTGATTATGACAATTCCGAGTGCGCGACACATGAACATTAGCCCCGCCCGATTCAACATGATCGAGCAACAAATTCGACCCTGGGGCGTTCTCAATCCTAAGGTTATTGATGGACTTCGCGAACTCGATCGCCAACACTTTGTGCCGCTCCAATACAAATCCATGGCCTACGCGGACATTGAAATACCGCTAGAACAGGGCCAGTGCATGCTGCGGCCAAAGATCGAAGCCCGCCTTATCCAAGCGCTCTTACCCACGCATCATGATGACATTCTTGAGATTGGTACGGGCTCCGGATTCATGACCGCATTGCTGGCGACACTCGGTAATCAGGTGACATCGGTCGATATATTCCCGGGATTTCTGGCACAAACTGAAGCCAAGCTCCACTCCCACGGGATCGAAAACGTCACTCTAGAAGCGGGTGATGGGGCCTTAGGATGGGGCGATACCAAAAAATGGGACGCAATTCTATTGACGGCCTCAACGCCCCGAATACCCGCGGCGTATGAGAATTTGCTTAAGCCCGAGGGGCGACTTGTGGCAGTTGTCGGCGATTTACCCTCAATGGAGGCTATCGTAATCACCCGATTGAAAAACGGGGTGCTTCAACGTCATTCGCTTTTTGATACCTGCATCGCACCACTCATTAATGCTCAAACAAAATCTGAATTCCACCTGTAATCGGGACGAAAAATGAGAAATCCGAAACACTTGCTGAACCCTGTCGCATTCATCCCTATTGTTTTCGGAACAACTACGCTTTTTTGTAATGTGGCGAGTGGAGAGACAACAAGTTATCTCGTGAAAGCCGGAGATACGCCCTGTGAGATTGCCGAGTCTTTAAAAATCCCCTGTGCCAACCTAATTGAATTAAATAATCTCGGCTCTAACCCTGTTATTTATCCCGGACAAACACTTATCGTTCCAACCGATCAAAAAGACACCGCGCTACAAGAAAGCGTCTCAGATACGCTAACGCTCTCAAGTCAGTCGACCGCAGACAACATCGAGACTGACGTCGCCGCAGCCGCTCAAATCACTCAAAACGCTGACCTTCTTGAAGTTTATCTATTAGCAAAAGCGCAAGACCCTGTTTTTGCAACACAGGCCTATCGCTATCAGGCTGCAGATGAGCTAATCCCTCAAGCAAAAGCGCCTTTAAGGCCCCAACTCAGCGCCACAGGTAGCTACACCGATTCCACCCAAGACACTAACGATGCTTCTGTAGCCTCGATCGCGTTGTCGCAATCCCTCTTCAACCGGAGTAGTCGAATTACAGTTGATCAAGCCAGGAAAAGGGTGAATCAAGCGGAGCTTCAGTACCGGCTCGATGCATCAGCTTTGGTCAGTCGAACGGTCCGGGCCTATTTCACCGTGCTCGCTGCCGAGGACAATCTTGAGTTATCAAAAAAGAATCAAGCCGCGTTAAAACGCCAGCTCGAGCTCGCCCAGGAACGCCTTGATGTCGGACTCGGCACTCGAACAGAACTCTTCGATGCAAGAGCGCGTTTCGAAAACGCGGTCGCTGACACTATCGAGTCAGAAAAACTTGTCGATGATGCGACTCAATCACTGATTGTTTTAGTTGGACAAGATGTTGGACCACTGATGACGCTCCCCGACTCGGTCTCGCTCGGTGCACCGCAACCCGACGATGCCGACCAATGGATCGAGCGCGCGTTGAGCGACAATGTTTCGCTTCAGGCAAAAAGTATCGGTATCGATCTTTCGAGCCTCGAAATCGACCGTCAGAAATCACTTCGGCTGCCCACTCTCGGCGTAAGCGTATCGGGCAGCTACAACGATCTCGCTACAGGTGATGACACCTCAGCCAGATTACTTTTTTCGGTCGATATCCCTTTTTATCAGGGCGGCCTGATCAACTCGAAGGTTCGGGAGGCCGCAGATAACTTAAACGCGTCAAGATCTGACTATGAATCAGCCTCACGTGAGCTGATCAGCGATACCCGCCAAACGTTTCTCAGCGTTAAAAGTAGACTGCGTCGACTAGAAGCCCTTTCAGCAGCGGTTGAAGCAGGTGAGAACGCACTGGTTGCCAAAGAAGAGAGTTTTGCGGCAGGATTAACGACAAATATTGCTGTTTTGGACGCCCAAAGAGACCTTTTTATAGCGCAGCGCGATTTTTTAAGCGAGCGATATGACTATATCCTTCAAATGCTCGAACTTGAGCGCCTGGTAAGCGACCTCAACGAGGAAGACGTTCGACGGGTCAATACCCTGTTAGCCCCTCGAACGCCTTGATGCGAACTACTCGGGCCTAATCGCCAACACAATTTTCCGGGTTTCAGCGCCCGCCTCAAATCGCCCAACGACACGAGGGGATTGATTCAAAACCGTTACTGGCCCTGCCGAACCCAGAATAATCAGATCATTCGCTCGAAGGTGCCGGCCTCGCGCTTTAAGGTCACTCGCAATCTTCCGGATCAGAAGAGCGACACGAGCGCCATCGGGCGTAAGACCGTTTCCTTCGCTCAATGTCACTCCGTCATTATTGAGCAATGTCGCATTCAAGGTGCCAGAGACCGTCTGTAACCCACCTTGGCCCGACAGGGAAATAGGATGGCCCATTACAACAAATCGAATCCCTAGATTAACAGCGGTTTGAGACGT
>JADHSN010000043.1 GCA_016776875.1 Gammaproteobacteria bacterium
CATAATTGGCCAAGCGAAGTGCGTCTCGAACCGCATCTTTATCTGACAAATCGCCATTGACCGACTCGACAGCGCTTTGAATCAGCATAATCGAGTCGTAGGCTTGGGCGCCATAAAATGACGGGTATCCGCCATGTTTTTCAAGATAATCCCCAACAAACCGCCTGTTGGCTGCATTGTCCAAATCGGGCGACCAGGCCTGAGTATTTTTAGAGCCCAGAACGCCCTCAAGCTTTGCTTTTTGAAGGCGCGGGAGCGAGATCGCATCTACTGTAAAAACGCTATAAAGTGGTAGCACTGACTGCAGTCCTGCCTGCTGGTACTGTTTCAGAAAAGCGGGGCCTGCCTTACCAGGGTAAAAAACAAAAAGTGCTTGCGCGCCCGAAGCTTTGGCCTTTGCCAGCTCAGCAGAAAAATCAAGTTGAGCATCGGCGCCCCATTTTGTTAAATCCTTGCCCTTGATTTCACCTTCAAAAATAGACTCCACCCCCGCGACCATATCCTTGCCGGCCGCATAGTTTGGCGCCATCACATAGAGCGATCTAATGCCTTCCTTATTCAGATGCTCACCGAGTGCCATTGGCGTTTGGTCATTTTGCCACGACGTCGAAAAAAAGTTTTCGTGACAACGTTTACCCGCAACCTGGGAAGGTCCTGCGTTAGCGCTGATCAAAAATTTGTTCGCGCTAAGCACTGAATTCATTGAGGCAAGCAAAACATGGGACCAAATGTACCCAGCAACAAAATCCACGTCATTTTGCTTTACGAGTTTATCTGTTTTCTGCTTGCCCACATCGGGTTTAAAGCCGTCATCTTCCATAAACAACTCAACATCGAGATTTGCCATTTTGTGGTCAATATGCTCAAGCGCGAGGTCAACCGAGTTTTGAATGTCCGCACCGATAACACCCGCCGGAGTAGTTAGCGTTGATACAAAGCCAATTTTGACGCTATCCGCATGCGCGGTTCCTGCCAAAGCCAGTGCGGCAACTAACAACGAATATTTAGCCTGGTTGATCACTTGATTTCCCCTATTGTTGGCATTTAAAAGCATCCCATTTTTTAAACAAGCCACTCGATTTTGCCGTGACGTGAAAACTGACAAAAATCTTGCGTGAATCTGCGTCACGATATTAACCGAAAGTTTCTTTTCGAGTGGAAAATTAACGCTTTGCTCCGTCAAAACGGGGCTAAATCTGAAAATGCACCGAATTATTTTTGTTCTGGATCCATTTTAACGATTAGATCTGAATCAAAAATATTTTCAATCTTTTAATGATCATCCCCTCGAGTATCGAGGCCAGCATCGTCGCATTATCAAAAGTACATTAAAATAAAAATCGTATGACTAAAGCGCAAGAAAACAATCTCGTCATCGGTGCCGGAATGGTGGGCGTCTGTTGCGCCCTCTACTTACAGCGAGCAGGTCATCAAGTCACACTCATTGATCAACACGAGCCGGGCAGTCAAACCAGCTTTGGTAACGCGGCAACCTTTGCGAGCTATGCCTGCATTCCCGTTAATCATCCCAAGTTGATTCACAATCTACCCAAGCTGATGCTGGGTGCTGATAGACCTCTATCAGTATCGCCGCTCTATCTCGCCAGACGTCTTCCATGGATGTTAAATTTTTTGCGACATTGTCGAAGAGACAATGTAGACCACACAATTCGTGGTTTAGGTGCGTTGCTGCGTCATGCAGAAGAAGCATCAATTGCACTCTTTCAGTCGTCTCAGGTAATGGACCTGATAAAACGCCAGGGCACCCTGTATCTTTACGCCACTGAAAATTCGCTATCAGCTGCTCAAGATGATATCAAGCGCCGTCGGGACCAGGGCGTGCCCATTACTGAAATTACATCTCGAGAAATTCAAGAACTAGAGCCTCACCTAGCGCCGACTTTTCCCGGGGGCATTCTTTTTAATGATGGTTTCCAACTGATCAATCCCAAAGCCTTAATTCAAAGACTCACTCAGAGCTTTATCGATGATGGTGGTCAGTTTATTCACAATAAAGTGTGTTCGCTCAAAAACATGTCCAATGGACGTCTAAAGATTGGAACAGACACTCATGATCTAGAGGCAAAACGAGTGATCATCGCAGCAGGTGCGTGGTCGACCCAGATATCAGGCGGATGTATCGATCCTGTTCCGCTTGATACCGAGCGAGGTTATCACGTCATGTTCCCTAACGACGCCCGGTTGTTGAATCGTCCGGTCGGACTTGCCGACGCCGGGCTTTACATCTCTCCATTAGATAACGGCCTCCGCGCTGCGGGCACCGTCGAGCTCGCGGGACTAAATGCGCGACCTAACCAAGGACGTCTGAATTACATCGAAAGCGTTGTTCGACGGGTGCTTCCCGAGGCTGGCGCAAGAGGATCTGACTGGTTAGGGTTTCGCCCGACGATGCCGGACAGCCTCCCGGTTATTGGTCAATCCTCCAGACATTCATCCGTTTTTTACGCATTTGGTCATCACCACATTGGCATTACACTCGGGGGGATCACGGGCAAACTCATACAGCAGCTAATCGACCGCGAGCCCACCACGATTGATCTAGCCCCCTATTCGCCAAATCGGTTCTAAATTAGCCTAGCAAGTCAAACGCGGCCTTAAGATACATGCGAGTCGCTTGGGTTAATTGTTCTTCGTCCACATACTCGTTCAAAGAATGCGCCTGCTTTAGGGAACCAGGGCCACAGATAACCGAAGGACTCTTCAGGTGAGGGGCATCAGTTGATCCAGGAAAAGCCTCAGCACTTGCCCGAGCCCCTTTAAGAGTTGTCAAAGAATCCAGCAAGGATCTGACAACCGGCGCGTCAATTGGAAGATCGTTCGGCGGATTAACGTATGAAGGCTCACTCAGCTCATACCGAAAATGGGGATCACTATTTTTAAGCGGATCCAGTCGACGCCTGATATCACTATAAACCTCTTCCGTAGAATCATTCGGCAACAGACGTCGGTCAATCTCCAATTCACAAAAATCAGGCACCGTACTGGCAAGCTCTCCGCCGCGAATAACACCTGGACTGTAGCGGCCATGTCCACAGAGTGGATGAGGGTCTCGGGTTGCAAGCTCCTCGTTATAATCTGACAGCGCATTAATCACCTGCGCCATCCGCTCGATCGCATTTTCCCCTTGCTCAGGAATACTTGAGTGAACCGCTCGGCCATAGGTGCGAATGAAAAGCCCGTATTGGCCCTTGTGTGCCGGACAAACTGAAAGATCCGACGGCTCTCCGATAATGACGTGATCTACCCGGGGTCCATTAATACCGATCTCGCGAGAGCCAATCATTTTCCATTCTTCATCGGCAACGCCGCACAACATCAACGATCCAGCCAAATCAATATCTGAATCTCTGAGGACTCGAGCGACTTCGAGATAGCAAGCCAAGCCTGCCTTCATGTCGCACGAACCCCGTCCATAGATACGCCCGTCTTTTTCAGTTGGCACAAAAGGATCTTGATACCCATCGGTGAGTACGGTGTCTAGATGACCGCATAGCATTAACGTGTCTCCATCTCCCGACCCGTGGCGAGATCCAAAAACGTTTGGCCTATCTGGCGCTGCATCTCTTGAGCTCACGTCTAAGCCCAGGTCACTCATCTGCTGGAGGTAGTACTCGCCAAGTTCTTTTTCGCGACGCCCGGGGCCTGCCGGGCCATCCATAGGATTCTCACTCGGAATCGCGATCATCTCTTTCAGCCAACGCTTAATCGAATCTTCAGAGATTTGATCCAAGGCGCGGCCCAGTCGTGTGTCTAATTCGGCGTTAATAAGGTCTCTCCTCCGTTCTGACATTCTTTTCTAATATCGTAATCTAGGTTAAAACCAAACACCATAGGACTCAACTGGGGTTCGGATGCTAAACTCGCCGTCCCCATGACGGCCTACCTGGACTTTTAAATGACGTATCTCGCCGAATACGGTCTTTTTTTGGCAAAAATAGCAACGATCGTCGTTGCGATTATTTGCGTTCTCATGACTTTCGTCGCCATTGCGATTCGGAACCGACAGCCGTCCGGAGAACAAATTGATATCAAGAAAATAAACGATCGTTATCGTGACATGGCAGAGGCTGTTGAGATGTCGACCTTATCTCCGACTCACGCCAAAAAGAAACAGAAAGAACAAAAAAAACAACGGAAAGCCGAGTCCAAAGCCGAGAAAAAAGACAATACCGTCGCCAAGAAACGGGTCTTCGTGCTCAATTTCGACGGTGATATTCGAGCAAGCGAAGTCATGCTGCTCCGCGAAGAGATCACCGCAATTTTGTTGGGCAGTCGAGAAGGTGACGAAGTTGTCCTTCGACTTGAGAGCGCAGGAGGCATGGTTCATGCATATGGTCTCGCTGCCTCTCAGGTGATCCGCCTGCGTGACGCCGGACTCCATGTCACCGTTGCCGTTGATAAAGTGGCGGCCAGTGGCGGCTACCTCATGGCTTGTGTGGCGAGCAAGATTTTAGCGGCACCCTTCGCCATCATCGGTTCGATCGGGGTAGTCGCGGAGATGCCTAACTTCAATCGCCTTCTTAAAAAACATGATATCGACTACGAGCAAATTTCGGCTGGCGAGTACAAGCGCACTGTCACCATGTTAGGCGAAACCACTGATAAAGCGCGGTCAAAAGTTCAGGAAGAAGTCGAACAAACTCACCATTTGTTCAAGGAATTTGTAAAAGAAAAAAGGCCCATCCTGGATCTAGATGCGGTTGCCACTGGAGAACACTGGCTAGGCATTCAGGCCTTTGACCTCAAACTCGTTGATGAGCTACGAACGAGCGATGATTATCTTATGAGCCTTCGTGATGCCGCTGATATCTTTGAGGTCGAATACTCAATCAAGAAAAAAGTGCTCGATCGCTTATCGGGAATAGTAGGCGCGATCCGAGGCCCTAAACTTCCTCTCGACTCGTTCGACTCTTTCACGCAAATGAAGTGATAAAACCATACGGCAGTCGATAAATGCCCGTTCATCCAAGCGACCTGTCGCGTGGCCAAACCAATCGACGATTCGTCAATCACGATCATTCAGGTTTGCGGCGGTGTCCTTCGCTGAAGGCGGTGAATAATGACCCTGGAATTCAGAGTCGGTGTCATTAACCGATAGCCCTGCCTACCCTATTCAAGATGACGTACGACCCTATCTTTAAAAAACAACTCACCTTCGCCTCAGGTCACAACATCCAGAACTTATGGATATAATTCTGACGTCCGCCGCTTGACATCGCGTTTAATCGCGATGTCTTAAACGCCAGAAACCAACATGCTTTGAGGCTGGTTATGATTTATCAGTTAAACCATCAGATTCCCAAGATTGGCAAGGATGCGTATGTCGCACCGAGCGCAGATGTCATTGGCTCTGTCATTCTTGAGGCTGAAGCGAGCGTGTGGTTCGGTGCAGTATTAAGAGGTGATAACGATGTCATCACTGTCGGCGCGCGAAGCAACGTACAGGACAATTCGGTAATTCACGTGGACAAAGGAGTGCCCGTTTCAGTGGGTTCAGATGTATCAATCGGGCACAGCGTCGTGATTCATGGCTGTTCAATCGGTAATCGCAGTCTCATTGGCAATGGCGCCGTCATTTTAGACTTTGCCGAAATCAAGGAAGACTGTCTCGTGGGTGCAGGCGCTCTCGTGACTCCGGGGAAAACCTTCCCGGCCCGATCGCTTATCGTCGGCGCTCCCGCACGAGTAGCACGAGAACTCAACGACGAAGAAATTGCACAACTCCGTGCGAACGTGGATAGCTATCTGTCAAAGACGAAACGCTATCGCTCGGAACTAGCCCCAGTTAATCTTTAATTATTTAACTTAACGCGGAAGTTTCCGCAAGAAGACCACTTATGAAAATAGGTTTTATTGGACTTGGCAATGTCGGGGGGAAACTCGCCGGAAGCCTGATTCGCAACGGATACGACGTGCTTGTAAGAGATCTGGACCCCTCTTTAGAGCAGAATTTTGTTGAGCGTGGTGCCTCAAGGGGTGAAAACCCGGCACAGATGACCCGTGCATGCGACCTCTTGATTACCTGCCTCCCGAGTCCAACGATAAGCGCAGAGGTGATGGAGGGTACCGATGGCGCACTAAGTGAGATGTGCACCGGAAAAATCTGGGCCGAAATGAGCACAACAGATGATCAGGAAGTACGTCGTCTTGGGCAAAAAGTGGTTGATGCGGGAGGTGAACCCATAGACTGTCCAGTGTCTGGCGGATGTCACCGCGCCGCCACCGGCAATATCTCTATTTTTGCAGGTACGGAACGTAGTACATTCGACAAAGTGCTGCCTGTGCTCACAACCATTGGCCGTCGAGTGCTTCACACCGGACCGTTGGGAACGGCCTCTATTTTAAAGGTAATGACAAACTACCTTGCCTCAATCAATCTCGCCGCTCTGGGCGAATCCTTGATGACAATGAAGCGTGCCGGGATTGACCTAAATACCACCTACGAAGCGATTCGTATTTCGTCAGGCAACTCGTTTGTCCACGAAACCGAAAGTCAGGTAATCCTGAATGGCAGTCGGGACATCAATTTCACCATGGAGCTGGTCGTTAAAGATCTAACCCTCTTTCAATCTATTGCAGACCGCGAAAACGTCCCTCTTGATCTCTCGCCTCTTCTTCTGAATATTTTTAAGGATGGTCAGGAGCGTTACGGTGGAAACGAATGGTCTCCCAATATTGTGCGTCGTCTCGAGGAAGCATGTGGTGACCGCCTTCTAGCGCCCGGATTTCCGGCGGACATCATCGATAGCGAGCCAGAAATTGTCGGAGAAGAAATACTACCCAGGAAAGGGTAAGCGCTTGTTAAAAGTGTTCAGGTTTTTATGACCCGATTAGACATGTTGCAACGCAACATGTCATAATTTTCCGCATCTATGCTGCACTTATCCTCACCTGCCGAAGCCAAAGAATGGTGCGCCTCCCAGCGTCGCCAGAACCAGACAATTGGTTTTGTGCCGACCATGGGCGCACTGCATCGAGGACATTTATCGCTACTCAATCGCGCTCGTCAGGAAAATACGACATGTTGCGTCAGTATTTTTATCAATCCGCTTCAGTTCGAGGATGGACAGGACTTTGATGCTTATCCGCGCAATCTCGATACTGATTTATCCCTACTTGCAGACAACGGCTGCGATATGGTTTTTGAAGGGACGCTGGAGCAGTTCTTCCCCGAGATTGATCCCAAAGATTCAATTCCTTTAATCCCTGCAGGTCATTTCGGTAAGGGTCTTGAGGAAGAGTTTCGCCCCGGACATTTAGATGGCGTTAGGACAATCGTTGACCGATTATTTAAAGTCGTCGGAGAGTCAAAAGCTTATTTTGGCGAAAAAGATTTCCAACAAACCTTGGTTGTCTCGGATCTCGCAAGGGCTATTGGTTATCCCGAGGTTATCGTTTGTCCCACTGTTCGCGAGGTGTCTGGACTTGCACTGTCCTCACGCAATTCATTACTTAAAGCTGAGCAAGCAAGCGAAGTAACGCAGATTTATCAAGCGTTACTCGCAGCCAAAAAGTTCTGGCAACAGGGTGAACGAGATCCCGAAACCCTACGTTGCGCGATGAACGATATCCTGGAAGCGAGCACGCTCGTGATTGAGTACGCTGCAATTCGTGATCCCGAAAACTGGTCGGCAAGCCCACCCTACGGCCATCTAACCCAAGCTCAGGCACTTATCGCAGCGCGTATGGGGAGCGTTCGCCTCATTGACAACATGAGACTCGACAACGAGACGCCCTAAAAAATCTGCGAACGTCTTTGTCGCCAAATTCTTATCCGTTACCAAAGAGGTATTAATCTGCTTAGTGCTCCCCGCCAGCCTTAAAGTTGAACACTGCGCCCTCTTTGATGCCTGAAGGCCACCGACTGGTCAGGGTTTTCATTCGAGTATAAAAGCGAACCCCTTCGGGCCCGTGCATAAAGTGATCCCCAAATAGTGAGCGCTTCCAGCCGCCAAAACTGTGAAAAGCTAACGGAACCGGTATGGGCACATTCACCCCCACCATCCCGATTTGGGCGCGATGACCAAAATCGCGCGCCGCGTCGCCGTCACGGGTGAAAATTGCGGTTCCATTTCCATACTCGTGATCATTTACAAGCTTTAAGGCCGCTTCATAACTCTCCGCTCGAACAACCGATAACACCGGGCCAAATATCTCGTCTCGATAAATTGCCATTTCAGGTTTTACCCGATCAAACACGGTAGCGCCTACAAAACAGCCAGATTCATATCCCGGTATTGAAATATTTCTCCCGTCAACGACAAGATCTGCACCCTCCTCAACACCTCGATCAATATAATTTTTAATTCGATCGCGCGCATCAGGTGTGATCACCGGACCCATCTCAACTCCGGCCTGATCATAGGCGCCCACTTTAAGTGTTTCAATCCTCGGGACGAGCTGCTCCATCATTCGATCCGCTGTGTCCTCCCCAACCGCCACAACAACAGAAATGGCCATGCATCGCTCTCCTGCAGAACCATAGGCGGCCCCCATTACGGCGTCAACGACTTGTCCCATATCAGCGTCCGGCATAACAACCATATGATTTTTCGCGCCGCAGAGGGCTTGCACTCGCTTGCCGTGCGCGCAACCGGTCTGATAAACATATTCACCAACCGCTGTAGAGCCCACAAAACTAACCGCCTGAACCGAAGGGTGAGAAAGAAGCGAATCAACTGCCTCTTTATCGCCGTTTACGACATTTAGAACGCCATCCGGAAGTCCGGCCTCAGTGAGCAAGTTCGCCATAAAAGCGGCGCAGGACGGATTACGTTCCGAAGGCTTCAAAACAAACGTATTCCCGCATGCGATTGCCACGGGAAACATCCACATAGGCACCATTGCCGGAAAATTAAACGGTGTGATGCCCGCAACCACGCCCAGCGGTTGGCGCATACTCCATGAATCCACGCCTGAGGCAACACTCTCGCTAAATTCACCTTTCAATAACTGCGGGATACCGCACGCGAATTCAACAACCTCGAGACCGCGCGTAATTGACCCTTTCGCATCATCGACTGTTTTGCCATGCTCAGAAGATAAGAGCCGCGCCATTTCGTCAATATTTTGAATCAGCAGTTCCCGATAGCGATATAAAACCTGCACCCGGCGCGCGGGCGGCATTTCAGCCCAGTCGTGAAAAGCCTCTGCCGCGTTTCTCACTGCTTTATCCACCTCTGCGGCATCCGCTAATGCAACATTCCTTATCAACTCATTAGTGGCGGGGTTATAGACACTGCCCTCGCGGCCGCTGGTCCCGATGACTGATTGTCCGCCAATGTAATGGCCTACTACTCTCTTGCCTTCTGTACTCATCCTTTACTTCCTCTATGTCGTGTTGACACATTATTGCGATACATTTTGGATCTCCCATTACTAGCGGTTTGGTTAGTATCTATTGACGTACAACAAGTTTGCACCGCCATGTCAAAGACGTGATCGGTCGACTGACTGTCAAAAGATTTACATTGTCTTTTAACCACTTAGAAAACCAATGCTTGAAAAATCATCCGACTTTCCAGCATCCTACATCATGACAAGGCAATAACCATGCGCAATTCAAAGGAACAAAAATCCAAACTCATATGCCATCGGTTGCGTACGTTTGTTTTGGGCCTTGCTTTGGGTAACTGGCCAATTCTCGGTCTTTCTGACGAACGACACAAGTTTGATCGTCTCGAAGATGCGGTCTACGAGCTTGAGGTTTGCGCCTATTGTGGCTTAGTTAATGATCAAGTCCTGCTGGGATACCAGAACATTCGAGAGCGCTTGGTGACTGAGCACTCGCTCAGTCGAGCAGACATCGATATGGCTCGGGCCGTCGGCTGGCAACTTGCCTATGCTGAATGGCAGAATCGGGGGCTAGGGGGATTCCGCGGATGGTGCGCAAACGAAGGTATAGCGGCCGCTCAATCTCTAGCCTCATATGCAGAAATCGCGGATCCATCGCTTGTTGAATAGACGGGATAAAGGCAGAATGAGAGTTGTCCAAAATTATAAAAAATGCCAATCGCTCTACCTCAGGAGACAATGACAATAATGAATGCCCCAATAGGAGATAGCCATAAAAAGGATATCGCACACGCGCTCCATCCTTATACGAATCTTGCTGTCCACGAGGACCAGGGACCCTTGATCATCTCAAAAGGAGAAGGCGTCTATGTTTGGGACGACCAGGGAAATCGCTATCTGGAAGGTCTCGGCGGTCTTTGGTGCGTATCACTCGGGTTTTCAGAACCTCGCCTGGCCGCAGCAGCAGCTGATCAGTTTGCGGCCCTACCCTACTCACATACTTTTGCTCACCGATCGACCGAGCCTGTGATCGCCCTAGCAGATAAACTGCTTGAGATCGCCCCTGAACCCATGACCAAGGCGTTTTTCCTGAGTTCGGGTTCCGAGGCAATCGACGCCATGATCCGCTTTACGTGGTACTACAACAATGGTCGTGGCCTAACCGAAAAGAAGAAGATTATTTCCAGAAAACGCGGATATCACGGCGTAACTGTGGCGGGCGGCAGTCTGACAGCCATCCCGTTAATGCAGAATGATTTCGACCTCCCACTCGATCGAATGATTCACACAGACACCGCAGGATACTATCGTTACGGCCGAACCGGCGAGAGTGAAGAGGAATTTGCAACACGTCTTGCTGATAATCTTGAACAACTCATTCTGTCGGAAGGCCCTGAAACAGTGGCAGCTTTTGTCGCCGAGCCCGTTATGGGTGCTGGAGGCGTGATGACACCACCGGCGACTTATTTCAAAAAAGTACAGGCGGTTCTGAAAAAATATGATGTCCTGATGGTGGCAGACGAAGTCATTTGTGGATTTGGTCGAACAGGCAATATGTGGGGATGCCAAACCTATGATATTCAGCCTGATATGGTGACCTGTGCGAAACAACTTTCCTCTGGATACCTGCCCATCTCGGCGCTGATGATCTCCGATAAGATCTACGATGTATTAAAGGAGCAAAGCAAGAAGCATGGCGCATTAGGGATGGGTTATACCTATGGCGGGCATCCTGTCTCCTGTGCTGTCGCCCTCGAAACACTAAAAATTTACGAGGAACGAAATATCGTCGATCGCGTCAGAGAATTAGCTCCACGATTTCAGGAAAGACTTTCTGCGCTTTCAAAAAGCCCGCTTGTCGGTGAGGCGCGAGGTGTCGGACTCATTGGCGCGCTGGAACTTGTTGCAGATAAGAACACGCGAGAACAGTATCCCGCCGAACTAAAAATAGGCGCTACGCTCGCAGCCCGCGCGCTCAACCACGGACTCGTGGTTCGGGCGTTACCGGGAGACGTCATTGGAATTTGCCCCCCGCTTATCATCACAAAAGAGCAAATTGATGAACTTTTCGATTCTTTGTCGATCGCGGTAACGGAAACCGAAGCGCTGGTCAAAAAGGCCGCCTAAAACAGTGAAACATCATCCGAACACTTTTCAGTCAACTCTAAATGCTGGACTGATACTGATATCGTCTGCATTCATTTTCCTGACAGGTCTTGTTCATGCGTCACCTGCTATTCAAGTCGAACTGAGTTCCTCATCCGATGTCTCAACCAATCAGGCAAGCGCTCGATTTGGATGCAACGATAAGATCTTTGCGCAAATAGCGATGTCTGAACTGGCGCCGGGCGCGCACCGACTTGAAGTGGACTGGATTGATCCCACTGGAAAAACACGTGAGCACATTGACTATCCATTTAATGGATCAGGAACCACGCGATTGAAAATATGGCTAAAGCTACACCCACCCAAGGGTTCGGGTCTATTTAGCTTCATCAATCCTGCGATGGGAATGGATGATTTTATCGGCGATTGGCGACTTTTTATCAAAGTAGACGGTGCCTCGCTTGAAACCCAATTTGAAGTCGTTTGCTGAGGTTGTCGTAAATCCCGATATGATCACCAAAATCAACGTCCTTGTTACAAGCGTTGTCCTCGCCATATCTATATCTGTTTCAACAAGCCACGCATTTGTTGAAGATATTTGCCTCAGCGAAGGGGGTCAAATAGAGAATTTCTACTACGACGCGGCGATGCAGTCGATTCCAGAATGCGGTTATGGAAAGTATTATCCCAGATGCGTCTTTAAAGTCCTGAAGCGCTCAAGTGACACCTTTGGGGATACGTCAATTTGTCGCGGCATCATTCATTTTGAAGCAGTTTACTTCACCGCCCAGGCGGTTGGCTTTCGCGGAGATATCGCCTACTTCATTGCAGCGTTTTCTCAGGCGATTGACTTCAACCAGTATCGCGCAATTGACAGTTGCGGGATAGACCTTCCGTTTCGTTATTGGACTCCACCCTTGCGCGGACTTCTGAGAACCAGCACCGTGTCCGGCGGCTCAATCCGCCACCTTGGCGTTCCCTATGGAAATGACAACGACACCACCGATGCGCTTTATCCCCAGTGGCACGCAATCGCCGAGGGCACGCTATCACGCTCAAGAAATTGGGCTTTTGGCGACTCCGATACACTTTGCCATGGTGGATTAACTAATAGCGAATCAAAAGATAACCCGTTTGGACGGGATTGGCTCCTCCGACAGGCATCCGTTAGCCCTGAATGCTACGATATCCGTACATTATCACAGGATTAGGCCGGTGTTAAGCCACGGAAATGTTCTACCGTTTGTTCTACCGTTCGAAACTGGTACGGGGGGCGAGTGACAGCCGGGGAGTGGGGGTTAGCGTAGACCGGCCTGACCCGAGATTGGGTTTTTAAAACCGTCAATTTACAGATGTGCCTGAACCGGTTGGGGGCGCTGCCGGTGTTCATAACGAGGGGGTGGGTATATCTATTCCCCTTCGCTGAATGACAAAGATGACAGGAATGACAAGGAATCTGAAAAGTCGCCCATGAGAGTGATTGGCAGAGGTTTATGGAAACCTTGTCATTGTTGTCATTCTTGTCATGGAAGGTGTTCAGGGCAGCGTTATGTATCACTGCCCTGACACTTGATGGGTAGGTCAGGTGACCATGAATGTGGTCAGCCCTTGCCAGTAGCGACCTGTGCTATCACGAACTTGGCCGTAGCCTTGTGACTTCAGCGCAGTGCCGAATTGCACTTTGGTGCGAGGGTGTTTGTTCTGCGCCTTGCACCAACTTGTATATTGCTCATAGAGACTGGCTACAGACGACCTCTGGGATGGGTCTTGATGACACTCATCTTCAATGAAGCCAGCCACTGTATCCATCTCACTGCGATAGGCAGTGATACTGGCAGCTACCGATGCTGGAGCATTGAGACCTTCTGCTTGCCACAATAGACAGCCTTCAATGGCCCAGTTTAGGATGCCGGACAGTTCGCAGCGCAACGCAGACATCAGTTCCCTGTCCTGCTCTGCTTCCTTGAACTGCCTGTTGAACGGCACTTCCCTAATACGTCGCCAGATACCATCATCTGAGCCACGTATCTCAGGCCGGTTGTTGGTCGTCAGCACAATCTTGCCAACAGGTACAAACTCGACCCATGAGCCATAGAGTGGTCTGCCAGTGACCTTATCCCCTCCGGTAAAGGACTTGATTTTGG
>JADHSN010000044.1 GCA_016776875.1 Gammaproteobacteria bacterium
AATTTCTGCATGAAACGTGATTTATTTTTTCTTCTGGCGTTAGTTTAATTGGCAAGCATCAACCAGAGGCTCACTTGCGTCGATACTGATAGTTTTGGCCAAAATGCTCAAGGATGTAATCACCATAACGTATTGGATTCCAGCGGTTATCAGAATCTTTAACCTCCACTAACGGATTTATTTGCGCGTCAAAATCAGGATCGAAAAAAAATGCCGTTGATTGTCGAGGTTGCGGACCCAAGATAACGCGATGTGGAGTAGATTTCCATCGGCCATTCGAAATAATAGAAAGCATATCCGCTACATTCAGGACTAGCGTATTCGGAATAGGGCTTACCGGCATCCATTGACCATTTGAATTTAGTACTTCAAGGCCACCGGTATCGTCCTGGAGCACTAGTGTCATAAATCCATGATCGGTGTGCGGTGCAGACCCAAATGGTGCGGGAGAATCATTTGGATCCAAGCAAGGATACTTGATCAGGCGAAGAAAATATGTGGGGTCATTGAATAAATCTAAAAGTGTATTCGGACCCAAACCCAAAGCAACACCTAGCCGTTGCACAAGTTCTAACGACAGTTTCTCCATTGCTTCGGCGTAAGCTGTACAGTGCTTTTTAAGTTCCGGAATCAAGGTGTCGGGCCATTGGTTGGGTCCAAATAGTTGAGATCCAAATCGGGGATCGCTCGGGGGTATTTCTCGCATCACCATAAATGACTCTGAGCGGTTGGGCTGTGTTGCGGACTCAATCGATGATGTGATGGTCTGGCTTGATTCGGATCCGATATAGCCTCGGTGGTAGGAATTTATCTTAAGACTCTTTTTTTCGGAGATTGGCAAAAGGTGAAATTTGCGAGCGCTATTGATGAGATTTTTGGTAACTTCAGTCGTAATAGCGTGCCCACTGATGTAACAGAATCCGAATTGACTCAGCGCGGCATTTAGCAATGTAGCGATAGTGAGATCATCAACAGCGGAGGTCGATGAGCAGATATCAACGATTGGGATAGCATCGGGCATAGAAAACTAAAATAGAAGGTTCTGCGAGATCTCGGAGCGTACAGATTTTGATTATGGGTGTATCAGTAATTTTTAGCCTGACAGCGCCAGTTAATGCCTTCAAAAATTAAAAAATGATAAAAAATAACAAGCGTTTAGGCTAAACTCGCCCGACTAAAAATTCTACCTCTTTTAGGATTAAGCATGCAGAACGGGCAGGAAAGATCAGTCTCAGGAGAAAATATGAGTGAGCGCGCGACAAAAATCAAATATCGCGCGTTGATTTTAGGCGCTTCTTACGGGTCGCTTCTTTCGACAAAGCTAATGATGGCTGGACACTCCGCAACGTTAATTTGTCGAGCGTCGACCGCGGATATTTTTAATCGAGAAGGCTCGCTGGTGCGAATGCCTATCAAAGGGCGAGAAGGGCTTTTTGATATTCAGTCGGGACCGCTCCCGGGCGATTTGGATGCGGCTTCGCCAGAGGGTGTGGATCCTTCAGAGTACGATTTTGTGGTGCTCGCCATGCAAGAACCTCAATACAGCGCAATCGGGGTGCGGGAGTTAATGGATCGAATTGCGAAGGCCGAGGTGCCATGTGTGGCAATTACCAACATGCCATTGCTGCCATTTCTTCGTCGGATTCCCGGTCTCGATACCGATACGTTACGAGAGTGCTTTCATGACGCGTCGATATGGGATGCATTTGATCCAAGTCTCATGACGCTCTGCAGTCCGGATCCTCAGGCGTTTCGTCCACCTGAAGAACAACCAAATGTCCTTCAGGTCCGGTTACCCACTAATTTCAAAGCGGCACGTTTTACCTCAGATCAACATACCGACATGTTGCGTCAGATCGAAGCCGATATTGATTCGGTTCGGATGGAGCTATCGGCGGGAGAACAGGTCGAGGTACCAGTAAAGTTGCGAGTATATGAATCGTTATTTGTACCGTTAGCAAAATGGGCAATGTTAATGGCGGGCAATTATCGATGTGTACAGGCAAACGAGATGCGTCCTATCAAGGATGCGGTTCATTCCAACCTTGTCGAGACTGAGGCTGTTTATAATTGGGTCGTCGAACTCTGTTGTGGACTTGGAGGTGACGCCTCTGATTTTGTGCCGTTTTCAAAATATGCAAAGGCAGCGGAGTCACTACTCAACCCATCGTCGGTCGCAAGAGCACTTGCAGGTGGCTCACATAATATTGAACGGGTTGATAAGCTCGTTTCGCTTATTGCCAAGCAACGGGGGCAAAATCTCCAAACCGTTGATGAAACTGTCAACGTGGTCGAGGACTGGCTCTCACGTAATCAATCCCTCTAATTACGCTGGATTTTCGATACGCTTCTACATGAACCCGGTGCGTGGCGGGCGCTGGGCTCAGCCGCGGTCTCAAAACCAGCGGTCAACGGGTTTTGATTCGTGGATGTCCTAGAAGGCGAGTTACGCCCGCAGTCGTGTTGTGGAGGTGCGCGCTTTTTCGGGTTTCCGTCGCGATGCGCTCTTCTGATTCGGGGCAGGATTGAAGCAGGCACCGGGGGGTGGCTGGACTGTCTCTTCTTTGCTGGATATCCCTGATAAAAATACGCTTTTGGTAGTTTATTTTTGAAAAATATGGTATTTTGTATACCAGATTGAGCGTGTCGTCCCAAGAGCGTGTTTTCTAGATTACTTTCAGGCAGGAAATAAGTGTGATGCGAGCTGTAACCCAAGCGAGTTTTGGCGGCCCAGAAGAATTAAAAATCGATTTGATCGATAAACCGATTCCCGGTTCCGGACAAGTCCTGGTGAAGGTGATTGCGACGAGCGTCAATCGACCAGATGTGATTCAACGACAGGGTAATTACCCGCCGCCTCCGGGTGATTCCGAGGTACTTGGCCTTGAGATAGCGGGAGAAGTCGCTGAGTTGGGCTCGGGGGTTTCGCGGTGGAAGGTTGGCGATAGGGTGATGGGCTTAGTCGGTGGCGGGGGGTACGCAGAGTTCGCAACTGCTTGGGAGCATCATCTCATGGCAATGCCTGAAACCCTAACCTGGGCGCAGGCGGCAAGTGTGAGTGAAACTTATATCACCGCTCATCTTAATTTATTTCAATACCCGGGCCTCTCAGATGGCCAGAGCGTGCTTCTTCATGGGGGTGGCGGAGGAGTAAATATCGCGGCCATTCAACTTTGCCAAGCATTGGTGCCTGGAAGCGCGTTGTTTGTAACCTGCTCTCCGATGAAGGTCGATCGGGTTAAGGCTTTGGGGGAAATACATGTTATTGATTACAAAAACGACGATTTCGCGAAAATCTTAAAGGAAGCGACGAAAGGTCAAGGGGTCGATTTAATCCTTGATCATATCGGGGCGGCTTATCTGGAGCGGAACTTAAAATCGCTTTCAATTGGCGGGAGTCTTGTGTTGATTGGTGTGATGGGTGGTGTTAAAAGTGAGATCAATCTTGCGCAATTAATGGTCCGCCGCCAAAAAATCTGCGGTTCTGTTCTAAGGCCGAGACCAGTTGAAGAAAAAGCGCGAATCATCCAGCATTTTTACCAACAAGCCCTGCCACATTTTTTGAACGGAAGCCTGAGCCCGATTGTTGATCAGATATTCCTGCTGGAAGACGTCCGGAAGGCGCACGAGTTGATGGACGCGTCAGGTCATTTCGGGAAAATTGTGTTGCAAGTTGACGCCTCAATCTCGGTTGTGTGATCTGCTCTCGGAGCAAATGATAAGAGTCAGAATTCAGCATGTATCTATTTGAATACCAGGCAAAAGAGTTGATGCGTCAGGCTGGGATTTCGGTTCTGCCCGGGGCCGTGGCCACCACGGAATCTAGGGCAGTCGCGGCGGCTGGCGAATTAGGTGCTGGCCCGTGGGCTGTTAAAGCCCAGGTACTGGCTGGAGGCAGGGCGCAAGGATTTTTTAATAATGATCGACATTTACCGGGAGTCGTATTTGCTGAAACCTCCCTCGAGGTAGGCAGCGTTGCTCAGTCGATGTTGGGATCGGTACTGATCACCCCTCAAACCACCAGTGAGGGTGAAATGGTCAATGCGGTTTACATTGAACCGGCGATCGCGGTGCCTCAGGAAGTTTTTTTAGCAATGCTGGTTGACGGAGACTCCGGCCAAATCGTTTGTCTGTTAAGTAAAAAAGGCGGGCAGCATGTCGAGCAGGCGGTTGGAGTCGATCCCGACTCGCTTATCCGCTGCAATCTGGGCTTTGGAGAGATGCTCACAACTGAAGCAAGTCTTGAGATTGCTAGGGAGCTTGAGTTATCACCCTCTGCCAGTGAAGGCCTTAGCGTTGTTTTGAAAAAACTTCATCGATTGTTTATCGAAAAAGATCTTTCTTTAATTGAGATTAACCCGCTTGGCATTCGACAAAATGACGCGTTGATTGCTTTAGACGCGCGCATAACCGCAGATGATAACGCGCTCTTTCGTCAGTCAAAGATGGCCGCATTGGGTTCAAGGTCAGCCTCAAGTTCCGCTGAACAAATTGCGCTTCGGGAGGGATTTAATTATGTATCGCTCGATGGCAATGTGGGCATCTTTTCCAGCGGAGCGGGACTCGCAATGGCAACGGTCGATGCGGTTGCAAATTGTGGTGCAAGACCTGCAAATTTTCTTGACGTACCACCCGTACTGGAGGTGAGTCGGGTAAAGCAGGCTTTTTTACTTCTTTTTTCAATTCAAAAGATTAATTGCCTGATTGTTAATGTTTTTGGCGCAGGAATTATGCGGTGCGATACGATCGCAGATGGGCTATTGCTCGCACATCTCGAGGCGCCTGTTGGGATTCCTATCGTGATGCGTCTTGCAGGGACGAATTCGGAACTTGCTATTTCTCGTCTTGAAAAATCAGGCCTTCCTATTCAATTTGTCGAGAATCTTGAAGCGGGAGCGAGAAAAATCGTTTCTATCAAGGAGCAGGATGGAAGCACCTTAACGCATTCGAGTTGGGCAAAGAAGGCCTGGTTACGAATTCGAAATTTGATTTGAAAGAGTAATAATGGCCATTCTAGTTAATGCTTCAACACGGATTATCTGTCAGGGAATTACAGGTCGGCAGGGTTCATTTCACTGTGAGCGAGCAATCGCGAGCGGCACAAATATCGTGGGGGGTGTTCGAAAGGGAAAAGGGGGTTCGCGCCACCTTGGGGTCCCTGTATTTGACTCGGTTGACGAGGCGGTTGAAGTTACCCAGGCTAATGCGAGTGTAATTTTTGTGCCGCCAGCGAATGCAGCGGATGCCATTATTGAAGCAGTCGATGCGGGATTAGATCTGGTTGTATGTGTGACAGAAAGAATACCGGTGCTCGACATGGTTCGAGTCAGACATCGCCTCAACACGGGTTCAACCCTATTGGTTGGTCCAAACTCCCCCGGACTCGCAGTCCCTGGCGTCAGCACACTGGGAATAATGCCGCAGGGAATTTTTTTACCAGGCAGGATTGGCATTGTTTCCCGCGCGAGTACGCTCACGTATGAGGCTGTAGATCAAACAACCCGAAATGGGCTTGGACAGTCTACTTGTGTGGGGGTTGGCGCGGATCCAGTTGTTGGTGCGTCTGTTGTCCAATGCCTGGCGCAATTTATGCGAGATGAGCAGACAGAGGGGATTATTCTCATTGGGGAAGTGGGAGGAACATCAGAAGAGCGAGCAGCTGAATATCTATCTTCTTTAACGGATCGAAAACCTGTGGTGGCCTACATTGCGGGGCAAACGGTGCCTGAAGGGCGCCGAATGGGTCATGCGGGCACTATCATTCACTATGGTACCGGAACTGCGGAATCTAAGATTGGCGCACTTCAAGCGGCCGGCGTAACAGTTGTTTCATCCCCTATTGATATCGGTCGAACAATGGCGGATCAACTCTCGTCTTGACAAAACAGTTACGCCCAATAATCGAACATCGAATGTCAATCTCCGTGACACCCATTGAGGCGAACAGTAGCCTAAAAGAGCAAGTATTCAAACGTTTGCGTGCAGCTGTCGCAGGGATGGATATCTATTCCGGAGCGGAGCCTCCACGCCTTGATGAGCGGAAGTTGGCAGAAAGTCTTGGAGTGAGTCGCACCCCTGTTCGCGAAGCGATATCGCGACTTGAACAAGCAGGCCTGGTTAGGCATGTGCCTCGGCGTGGCACGTTTGTCGTACGGAAAACAAAAAAAGAAGTGTTGGAGATTATTTATGCATGGGCCTCTTTAGAAAGTATGGCAGCGCGGCTCGCCACTTTCCGGGCTAATGATCAGGAAATTTTAGGCTTGAGGGAAAAATTTGGTCCTCGGTCAGAATCAGATGGACGCGCACCGATTGATGAATACTCGCGGACCAACATTAACTTTCATCAGGCAATTGTTGCCTTGGCGCACAGCGATCTACTCACTGATTTGGCCGACAGCTTGTTTATCCATATGCGTGCGATTCGATCCCGGGCCATTCATGATGGAGATCGGGCTCAGCGATCCGTTATTGATCATGCACGTATTATTCAGGCAATTGAAGAGCGAGATACATTAACTGCCGAAGCGCTTGTGCGAGACCATGCATTGACTCTCGCGGAGCACGTACAGAAGAACGTCAATTACCTCGATTAGTTCAGAGCGAGTCAAAAAAAATATTATTTTCTTAATACCATCGCAACGGAGAAATTCTTATGAAAGCACTTGAGGGTGTCCGAATTCTTGATATGACCCACGTTCAATCGGGACCGACCTGTACACAGTTACTGGGATGGTTCGGGGCGGACGTCATCAAAGTTGAGCGACCAGGGGTTGGAGATGCCACTCGTGGGCAACTCCGCGATATTCCAGATGTCGATAGTCTTTACTTTACGATGCTTAATCACAACAAGAGAAGCATTACATTGAATACAAAGGACGACAAGGGTAAGGAGGTGTTTACCCGATTAATCGAGACATGCGACGTTATGGTTGAAAACTTCGCGCCAGGTGCCCTCGATCGTATGGGATTTACGTGGGAGAGAATTCAGGAAATCAATCCTCGAATGATTTACGCGTCGGTTAAAGGCTTTGGTCAAGGTCCTTATTCGGAGTGCAAAGTCTATGAGAATGTGGCGCAGTGCGCCGGTGGTTCAGCATCAACGACCGGTTTTCTAGACGGTCCACCGACGGTAACAGGGGCCCAGATTGGGGATTCCGGTACAGGCCTGCATCTCGCCTTAGGCATCGTGACTGCGTTATATCACCGGGAGCACTCGGGGCGAGGGCAGCGGGTGCTTGCGTCTATGCAGGACGGTGTTCTCAACCTTTGCCGCGTAAAACTTCGAGATCAGCAGCGACTTGACCATGGTCCTTTGAAGGAGTACTCCCAGTTTGGTGAGAATATTCCGTTCAGCGAAGCAACGCCACGAGCGGGCAATGATTCAGGCGGTGGACAGCCTGGTCGGATCTTAAAGTGTAAAGGATGGGAAACTGACGCAAATGCTTACACTTACTTTATTACCCAGGCAGCAGTTTGGGGAAAGATCTGCGACGTCATCGGACGATCGGAGTGGAAAGAAGATCCAGATTTTTCAACACCGCCCGCACGTTTGCCACGATTGAATGAAGTGTTTGAGGCCATCGAGCAATGGACGATGACAAAGACCAAGTTTGAGGTAATGGAGGTCTGTAATCCTCTCGATATCCCGGTGGGCCCAATTCTGTCCATGAAGGAACTTAGCGAAGAACCGTCGTTACGCGAGACGGGCACGATTGTTGAGGTAGATCACCCCACGAGAGGAAAATATTTGACGGTGGGTAATCCAGTCAAGCTCTCAGATTCTCCTGTAGAAGTGGCGCGCTCACCTCTGCTTGGGGAGCATACGGGGGAAATTCTTCAGGACGTGCTGGGGTATAACGCGGAAGAAGTGTCCCAGCTTCGTGATAGCGGCGTGGTCGGGAAGGAGGAGTACAGCGTCTGACGGCAAGCCGTTTTGGACCAGTTTAAAAAGCACTGTCTTTTTATTGAAGTAAGGAACTTTTCTCTAGATTGACAGTGCCTTTTATTTTTTGTCCATGCACTTGTTGGACCTGTATCGGCAGGTACAGGTTTTCATCTGAAAACCAGTAATACAACTCTCGTGAGCTATTTCGGTCAATAAAAAAACGGCTCGTGCTCACAGCATAGTCTCCGGGATATAAAGTCTGGTTTTCTTTCTCGATAAAGCGATAGTCGCGAATACGATGACCTTCGTTCACTTGCATTGAAAAATCCCTACTGCCTTTAATGAGATTGAGTCGAGCCATCAACTCAAAGCTGAGGGGGTCTTGAATCCCAAGAGAAATTGGAAAGCTTTGTGATTCTCCTTTTGCAAAACCTGAACTCATACCTGTGTCCCAGTTAAACTCAATTTTAATATCGCGCTTGGGGTTAGGTTTTTTTTCACTAATGGTGTAGAGAGATGGCCGGACAATGCCATCGACAATCGAAAAACGTGAGACTTCGTATACCGGTCCATATCCAGAGAGTCGTGCGACGCCCTTTAGCGTAGTGATTGCATTTAGCACGTATTCGTCACCAACAGTTTCGAGGGTGATCACTCTTTTTGCGTTAAATCCTGAATAGTCAACAGCGTACTCAGCACGGTAAGGTGAGAATAATTCGATTTCGGTACTGGACGCGCCAAGTTGCGGGAAAAAAATTAAGGCCAAAACGAGAGCGCTACCTGAAAAAGATCGAAGCAGTTTTTCTGTGATGTATGACATGGAGAGGTGAGATATTGCCTTGGTCTGGGCTATCAGTAACGTCCTTATTTTAAGGTAAAGTTAAACAGATGAAAATTAAAGTATTAACCTACAACATACACAAATGTGTTGGCGGTGTCGATCGACGTTATGATTTAGGTCGGATTGTCGAGATTATTAATCATCATCAGCCTGACATTGCTTTATTGCAGGAAGTGGTCCGTCATAGTAAGTCGTTAACTGATACCCTCCAGGTAGATGTCATAGGAGAAGCGATTGGCCTTCCGCATCGGGTTTGGGTGCCAAATGTACGAGTGTCGGAGGCGAAAGGTTACGGCAATGCAATTTTTAGTCGTTGGCCTCTCATCGAATCCGTCAATATTGATCTGACAATTGGACCCAAAAAGAAACGCAGCGCTTTGTACGCCCGGGTTCGTGCGCCTATTTTCGGTCAGCGAGCTGGACAGTCTCAGACTCGAAGTCTTCATCTGTTCAACCTTCATTTAGGGCTGTCAGGAATAGAGCGTCGGATGCAATTGAAGAAATTACTGTTGCATCCGAGTTTGCAGCGGGTTGCAAAAAATACCCCCATTATTGTCGCGGGCGATCTTAACGATGTCTGGGGAAGTTTAGGTCGCCAGGTCATGGGTCCTGCAGGATTTCATGGGGTTCGACGAAAGCCGAAGACGTTTCCGGCGTATGCACCGGTGCGTCCGCTGGATAGTCTTTACGTGCGCGGCAAAATCAGGGTTGAAAATCTTCTGCCGTCCCGGCTCGCCATTGCTCGACAGGCGTCCGATCATTTACCACTGGTCGCTGAGTTAATCTTAGGCCAGGAGTGAGAATAGGACGTTAATCCTATTCTCACTATGTTAGGAGGCCAAATTATTTTGTAGCTTGTAACGCCTGATCGATGTCCTCAATAATATCGTCGATGTGCTCAATCCCGATGGACAGTCGGATTAGGTCTTCTGACACGCCAGAAGTCGCTAGCTCCTCCGGTGATAATTGTCGATGAGTCGTGCTCGCTGGATGACACGCTAACGATTTGGCGTCCCCGATATTAACGAGTCGGGTGATGAGGTTAAGGGCGTCAATAAATTTTGGCGCAGCCTCCTTTCCACCTTTGACGCCGAAGCTCATGACCCCAGAACCGCGACCGCCCATATATTTGTCGAGAAGCGCCTTATGCGGACTACTATCGAGGCCGGCATAACGCACCCATTCGACTTGAGGATGGTCTTCTAGGTATTTTGCAACCGCAAGGGTGTTGTCACAGATTCGATCCATTCGAAGGGCAAGCGTTTCAATTCCTTGCATGATCAGGAACGAATTCATGGGTGTTTGTGAAGCGCCCATATTACGAAGGGGAACAACCCTTGCGCGAAGAATGTAGGGTGGTAGTCCCGTCTCCGTGTAGACGACCCCATGATAAGAAACGTCAGGTTCGTTTAGTCGATCAAAACGCTCTTTGTTTGCGACCCAGTCAAACTGGTTTGAGTCGACGATAATTCCGCCGATGATTGTGCCATGGCCCGACATGTATTTAGTGAGGGAGTGGACGACAATGTCGCAGCCGTGCTCGAAAGGTCGGCACAGGTAGGGCGTGGGAACGGTGTTATCGACGATCACCGGAACTCCGTGTGCATGCGCAATTTCGGCAACTCGCTCGAGGTCAACTACGTTTCCGGCCGGATTGCCAATTGACTCGCAGTAAACGGCTTTAGTTTTGTTATCGAAAAGTTTGTCCATTTCATCCAGATTTTCTGGATTAACAAACCGAGGGGTTATACCTAACTGCGGAAATGTATGCGCGAATAGGTTGTAAGTGCCACCATAAAGGGTCGACATGCAAATAAAGTTATCCCCGGCTTCTGTTATCGTTAGCAGCGAATAAGTCGTCGCAGCCTGTCCGGATGATAGTGCTAGAGCCGCTACACCACCCTCCATATCAGCTACCCGCTGTTCCAGCACGTCACTCGTGGGATTCATAATTCGTGTATAAATATTTCCGAGCTCAGCTAAGTTAAAAAGATCTGCCCCGTGTTGGGTATCCCTAAACGAGTAGGAGGCTGTTTGATAAATAGGAACCGCGACCGAGTTAGTGGTAGGGTCGGGCTTGTAGCCCGAGTGGATCATCTTTGTTTCGATTTTCATTTTTTCCTCCTTTGGATAGATCGTTTTTCTAACGAAAACTTTTTTAAATTAGGGATCGCTTGTGTTGGTAAATATAATTAACGCGCTTTTTTTCTATGTTACAGCTTTTAAATTGAGATTAAAGGTTTTATTATTTTGAGCAATATCTAGGGCTCTGAAAGGTCTTTTTGATGATTAGCCTAATTTCGCAGGGCCAGTGGACGCTATTTTCAATAATTCTTGTCGCGTTGGTGATTTCCCTTTCTTTCCATGAATTTGGACATGCTTTCGCTGCAATGCGCTTTGGCGACGATACCGCCAAACGGGCAGGCCGCTTAACGATTAATCCGTTGGCGCACATTGATCCCGTTGGTCTAATGATGGTGATTTTTGTCGGGTTCGGGTACGCGCGACCGGTACCAACGAATCCCCGACTGTTCCGCTCTCGTTATGCCGAGCTTGTTGTGGCAGCGGCTGGACCGTTGATGAATTTGTTGCTCGCTGTGATTACTATCAATGCCTATCTACTGGGATTGAAATGGGGATATATTGACCTTGATGATCAGGGGGCTCAGTTATTTTTTATCTATTTAGCTCAAATAAACTTGCTGCTCATGATTTTTAATTTATTGCCTATTGGCGCATTGGACGGTCATTACATCCTGCCATATCTTCTTCCCCGTCGGTTGGCTGCTTTCTATCGATACTACAATGCCCGCTATGGCAACTACGCGTTGTTGGCGATAGTGGGTCTCGCAATATTAGGCGTACCGATCTTTTCAACCGTGATTGATTGGAGTTCCGCTATCCTTCCGTTTATTGCGCTGATTTAACCAACTTAAATAATTAGCTATGTCACAGTCCGATCCAAACAAAAAATTTGCCGATGAATTATCAAAAAAACTGTTGAAGCGGGCCTATAGCCTAAGCACATCAGATGACGCCAGAAAGCTTTATCGCGATTGGGCGAAAACGTATGATCATCATCTCGAAACAGGTCTGAAGTATCAGGGACCTAAAAAAATAGCGACACTGTTTGCCCAAGCAATGACTGATCGATCGAGCCCGGTTCTTGATATAGGTTGTGGAACAGGATTGGTTGCCGACCACTTGGCCGTAGAATCTTTTACCAATATCGTTGGCTTAGATTTTTCACCGGAGATGCTTGCCGAAGCCGATCAAAAGAATGTCTATCGTTCTTTGATTGAGGCAGATCTTGAGGAGAAGTTACTCATCGCGGATGCGAGTTTCGCAGGCGCGATTTCGTGTGGTACTTTTACCCATGGTCATGTGGGGCCGTCTGCGTTTCGCGAGATATTTCGGGTGTTAGCGCAAGGCGCACCTTTTGCCTGCACGATCCATAGCCACCTCTGGACATCGGCAGGGTTTGGCCAAGCGCTTGCGGTATTGGAAAATGAGCGCGTGATGTCAATAGAAATCATAAATGATGAGCCGTATTTTGAGGGCGAATCTGCAGATGGAAAGTTTTGTATTTTTCGAAAAATATAAGGCATCCTGTCAAACCGGTGACTAATCCGGCGCGGTCCGAGTGCTACAATTAAGCGACCGCGCAGATAGGTTGACGTGAAGATTTATGGCGGCGACAGTCGGTCTCCCCGATGGCGAGAGGGTGTGAACCCGGTCAGGTCCGGAAGGAAGCAGCCGCAGCATCCAACTTGGGTGTCGGGGTAAGGCGGGCTGGCGCCGTCTCCATTTTATATTTTATAAGTAAGGTATTGATCACCGTTCTTGACGGGTTGAGATAGCAAATGAGTTACCAAGCACTTGCCCGAAAATGGCGCCCCCAGAATTTTGAGGATGTTGTTGGGCAGAGCCATGTTGTTTCAGCATTGAGCAACGCGCTTGAGCAAGATCGCGTTCATCACGCATTTTTGTTTAGTGGAACCCGTGGTGTGGGTAAGACGACCTTGGCACGGATTCTGGCGAAATCGCTCAATTGTGAAACGGGCGCCTCTGCTTCACCTTGTGGTGGTTGCTCGACATGCCAAAGTGTTGATGAAGGGCGTTTTATTGATCTTATCGAGATTGATGCGGCGTCGCGCACGCGCGTCGATGATACACGGGAGATTCTTGACAACGTCCAGTATGCGCCGACGATGGGTCGTTACAAGATTTACCTGATCGACGAAGTGCATATGCTGTCGGGCCACAGTTTCAATGCATTGCTGAAGACGCTTGAGGAGCCGCCACCTCATGTGAAGTTTTTGCTGGCAACGACGGACCCTCAGAAACTACCAGCAACCATTCTTTCGAGATGTCTGCAGTTTAATTTACGGGCGCTGTCGGCTGCCGAGATTTCAAGCCAACTAAAAAAAATCGCTGATGCGGAAGGTCTATCGACTGATGATAGCGGGCTGCAAATTCTCTCCCGAGCTGCAAATGGAAGCATGCGAGATGCCCTTAGCTTAATGGACCAGGGCATTGCTTTTGGCAAAGGAACGGTTAAGGGGCAGGATGTCCGCGACATGCTCGGTATGATTGAAACCCATCATGTGGATACCATTCTGCGATCGCGTGCACGGGGCGATGGTGTTGTTTTGATGGAGACCGTTTCGCAGATGAACGAGCGAGCGATTGATTACCTTAATGCCCTC
>JADHSN010000045.1 GCA_016776875.1 Gammaproteobacteria bacterium
GCTCAAGATCAAAACGAGCCTTGCCGTTGGGGGTGTCAAACCCATAGTTCGCGTCGTAATTGCGGCTTTCCTCCACCCAATCGCTTAACTGATCCAGCATCAGTTTTCGAGTTGATTCGGTGATAAGGCCGGGAATCTTCAAGTAACCCTTCGACCTGAACTCTTCCCTCTGTGAGTCATTTAGCATTTTAGCCCCCTCAGTCAGGAATTACCGCGGTGACCTCAATCTCGACTAACCATTCCGGACGTGCCAAGGCTGGCACCACCAGTCCAGTGGAACAAGGGAAAACCCCTTTGAGCCACTGCCCCATTTCCTGATACACCGCGTCTCGATATCGGATATCGGTCAGATACACAACAATCCTGCAAATATGATCCAGATGGCTGCCTGATTCCTCAAGCAGCATTTTGATATTTGCCATCGCTTTTGCAGTCTGCGCCCCGGCATCTCCGGCATGGAGCGACTCGCGGGTATCAAGGTCCTGTGCAACTTGGCCACGCAAGAAAACCGAAGTCCCACGCGCCACTACTGCTTGACAGAGATCGTTATCCAGCGACTGCTCAGGATACGTTTCCTTTGTATTAAAAGGACGGATACGCTCATGAACCATAATCAAAATCTCCCGTAATTTATTTTTCAAAAATTATCAGCTTACCGATTAAGCAGTCGATTTTTTCTTTTCAGGCGCGACTCGATCAGACAAATTCGCTGAGTGTTGGACAAAATCCAGAGCATTGTCCCAATCAAAATTCCGATACACCGCGCCAAGGTGTGCAAAGGGTGCCGATTGGGCAAATAACTGAAACGTGAGCCGATGACCCGCATAATCAGAATTTAACAAATCTCTTGCGTAAGCGAGAAGTTTGCGACGGTCTTCTGCTACCCAGTTATCATTGATGGAATAAAACTTCTCAAGCCAGGGACCGCTCTCCTGATCTGAAAAACAGGCAAAGTCCGGTGTCACGCAGATTTGTCCACCGCAGAGCTCACGGGCGATATGCATCATCGCAGGCAGGTTGGAACACGCATGAACCCGGCCGGTCAGCAGCAGAGACTGATTTGGCATCAGTAAATCATTTGGACTCTTTTCTGCCATAGCAATCGCTGCCGTAAGATGGGCGTTGATCCCTTCCCGGTACACCGCTAGCTGTGAAAGCTTCTCCTGCACCGCTTGCTGTTTATCCAAGCCTGTCTGGCGTACATTGAAAAGTGCTGCACCGATCATCATGTCGGTGTACTTCAAGATACGCTGTACAAATGCAAACGCTGAATAGCGATGAAGCGTCGCTCGGATAAAAACGGCCGCTTTCGTGTGCCGGTAAAAAAGAACGTTCTCCCAGGGAATCAGTACGTTGTCAAAAATGACTAACGAATCGATTTCATCAAAACGATTTGACAGCGGGTAATCTTCTTTTGGTGCGCGGCCGGCAAAACCGGTTCGACAAATCATCCGAATACCCGGCGACCCCAGATCACAAATAAAGCCTACTGCATAATCGGAGTACGCCTCGTTGCCCCAATTCGCGATGGTCGGTTTCGTAAAGGCTTGATTCGCATAGGCTGCGGCCGTTTCAAATTTTGCGCCTCTGACCACAATCCCCTCGTCAGTTTCTTTGACGACATGCAATAACATGTCAGGATCCTGATCCTGTGGCGCTTTCGACCGGTCTCCTTTGGGATCCGTGTTCGCTGAAACATGAAAAGGATCTTGATCAATCACTTTATGAATATGGTTTTTTATATTTTTAGAAAACTGAGGATCAACCTGATTCAGAACATCTTGGCCATCATAAAGAGACCACATCTCACCCACCGTCTCATCACCCACTCGTGTGACCACGCCGCCAATATCATCAAAGATCGCATCCGTGGACGCGCGTTTTTTGCTCCAGTCATCCTGCGAATAAGGCAGCTTTAATCCAATCGAATACTGCTCTCCATCATCCTCACGATAGACCATCTTTGAGGCAGTCGCCGCCTCGTGCTGCATGTCGTAAATCCGGGCCCGAATATCAACCAATGGCTTAAACATAGGGTGGGTCGTCACATCAGGCACTTTTTCACCATTCATGAACACCTCACGCCCGTCGCGGATTGAATCGCGATACTCATCTCCCGTCCTGATCATTTGGATCTCTCCCTTCTGAAAATAGGCTTAATCCAAGCCTAAGCTGATTCTTGTAATCTTGAGTAACCTACTTTTGCGGATTTACTTACCCTTGTAAAATATGGTTTTAAGATCATTTGAATAGATTTTCCTTATGTCATTTACCCTGCGTCAACTGCGTCACTTCGTTCGAGTGGCGGAACGTGAAAATATCTCAACGGCTGCTAAAGAGCTATTCTTATCTCAGCCCGCTCTATCGACCTCCATCGCTCAACTGGAGGAGGCATTAGATCTCCAACTTCTTATTCGTCATCATGCCAAAGGGGTCTCGCTAACGCCATCCGGTGGTACCTTTCTGGCGCGAGCCCGATCGTTATTAGCGCATGCCGAAGAAGTGTCCGCAACTGGAAGAGCGCTTGGTGAATCTGCCCAGGGTCCATTGGAAATTGGATGCTTCTGGACGCTGTCGCCCTTCTTTCTCCCGGGCCTGCTCGGTATGACTCATGATCAACACCCAGAGTTAGATATTCAAATTGTTGAAGGGCCATTAGATGAGCTGAAAAAATTACTACTCAATGGCGGAATCGAGATCGCGCTTCTGTACGATCTTGACCTTGACTCTGGATTCAAAAAACAGCCTCTCGCAAAAGTAAAACCACACCTGCTTCTATCTGCGAGCCATCCTTTAGCAAATGAATCAGTAGTGTCTCTTCGATCATTACAGAATGATCCTTTCATTCTGCTTGATCTTCCGCATAGTCGAGATTACTTCCTCGGCTTTTTTGGCAAGATTGGAATTCAGCCCTATATCAAACACCGCAGTCAATCTTTTGAATTGGTTCGCGGACTCGTCGCAAATGGAAAAGGCTACAGTATTTTGAATCTACAACCCGCGTCACAAAAAACCTATGATGGCGGCGAGGTGCGCTGTATCCCGATTCGGGAGAAAGTGGCTCCCCTTTCAGTTGTGTTGGCTTATCCCGAAGGTCTTCGGCAGACTCAACGGGCCGTCGCTTTCAGCCGCTGCTGCGAAAAATTTTTCAAGCATCCGATTTTGGGCTAAAAAATTTCATCAGGGACATGAAAACAGCGACCGAGTAACCTACCCCAAGCGCAAACACAACCGTGCCAATGCCCACAACTCCCCCGAGCAACCACCCCGCAATCAGAACCACAATTTCTATTCCCGCGCGAACCCATCCAATCGGCCAACCAAAAACGCGCTGAAGACCTGTCATTAACCCATCGCGAGGGCCGGGGCCTAAATTAGCGGTTAGGTAAAAACCGCTTGCCGCCCCGATTAAGATTACCCCGCCGATCATCTGAAAATATCGAAACGCTTCGCCGCCTGATACCGTGAGCAACGGCGTCATGACATCTATCGAAATCGAGACGATCACTGCATTCATCAGTGTGCCAAGACCCGGGCGCTCTTTAAGCGGGATCCATAAAGAAAGAACCGCGACGCTGACTGCAAATGTCGACACACCGACACTCCAGCCCGTTTGTAACGATAGGCCTTGCGCCAACACCGTCCAGGGGCTCACACCAAGTCCTGCCGCGATAAACATGGCCTCCCCCGTGCCAAAAAGCCAAAGCCCGATGACCAGACTCAAAAAAGTCGCCGGGCGAGGCTTGAACGTTGTTGGAGAGTCCGCACTCCAGATCGTCGTTGGCACTGATCGGGCCGGTCTTAATAACTGCGCGAACTCTCTAAACATTCGGATGACCCATCTGTTAATCACTTAAAACAAAAAATTTGAGGAAGGTGTGCGTTACAGCAAAAATGTTTACCACATAAATCCTACTAGAGACTCACCTTTGGAAATATGAGTGGAAAATCCTCGCCGCCAAACGGATCGCCATCGCGGTAATCCAGATCCGGAAAAAAAGGAGACGTTTTGCCTTGGCGCTGAACAAATCTTGCATCGTCACCAACCCACCGAACCGAAGTCACCCGACGACGATCTGGAGACGGATTGGCAGCGGCGCCATGCAGTGTTCTGAAATTAAATGCAATGGCATCACCAGGCTCAGTTGCCCAGGATTTGATATTGAACGAATCGCGGCAATCGTCTATCTGAGGGACAGGTTCTGCACCATCTTCTGCGTATAAATCAGTACCATCAAAACGCTTTGGCTTAAAGTCCTTACCCCACTGATGCGACCCTGCAACAAATTCGATGCTCCTCTCCTGAGGCACCATGTCCAAAGGTACCCAGAAGCTTACCGACTGCTGGCCATCAACGATGTAATACGGCTGATCGTGATGCCAGGGCGTTTTGACGCTATTTCCAGGCTCTTTAACGAGTACATGATCATGGAAAATTTTTGCGGTTTTCGAGCGCATGAGTTGCGCTGCAATTTTTGCCATCGGAGATTCCATAACTAACGCCCGGTATCCGGCAAAATTATTCCAAACACAATAATCCTGAAAAAATTCACTTTCATTCTTGTTTTCAGGCTTGTAGGTTCGCTCTCGCCAGCTGGGATTAAGCTTGTTCTCCTCAATCGCTTCCCGAACGCCATCCACCCATGGCCCAAACAAACCTCGAATCACCGCCACGCCGTTTTCATGGAATTCATTAATCACGTCGTCCGAGATCGATACGTTTTGGATTTGATCCATAAAACCCTCTGCCCTAGACAGATACGTGCGGATGTAGTTGAGTTTGACAACCCGCCTGCACAACTTTCTGAGCAGGACGTGCGCCAATTGGATAACAAAGGTGTGCCAGCGTCTCAGCGTCAAAAACCGCGAAATCAGCTCTCATGCCAGCGGCCAGTACGCCGCGATCAGCATAACCCAAGGCCTTCGCTGCATGAATCGTCACGCCCGCAACCGCCTCACGTGGCGTCATGCCAAACAGCACGCATCCCATGTTGAGGACAAACAACAGGGATTCAACCGGAGAACTCCCGGGATTGTAATCTGTAGCCAGCGCAATAGGCACACCGTGTTCCCGACATAATTCAACCGGTGGACATTGACGTTCATTGAGAAAATAAAATGCGCCAGGCAGCAACACCGCAACCGTACCTGATTGCGCCAAAGCCCGAATTCCTGCTTCGTCCGCATATTCAAGATGATCTGCGGACAGCGCGTGAAACTCGGCCGCCAACGCCGCGCCGCCACTGTTGGTCAGTTGGTCTGCATGAAGTCTCACCGGCAGGCTTAAGCTTCTTGCCTTCTCAAAGACCTTGCGGATCTGAGCATTTGAGAACGCGATGGTTTCGCAAAATGCATCGACGCTATTCGCAATTTTCTGCGCTGCGACTGACGGGAGCATCTCTTCACAAACGAGATCAACATAATCATCACTGGAACCCAGAAACTCTTCCGGAATTGCGTGCGCGCCTAAGAACGTACTGTGAACTGAAACAGGCAACAGATCTTGCAATGATTGCGCGACCAGAAGCATCTTTTGCTCGTCATCCAGATTCAATCCGTAGCCGCTTTTGATTTCCAGGGTGGTCACGCCATTCGCGCACATCCGGGCTGCTCTTTCGTAGGCAGCCAAACGCAATGTCTCTTCCGAACTCTGCCGAGTAGCAGCAACGGTCGAGCGTATTCCGCCACCCCGTCTTGATATTTCTTCATAGCTCAGGCCTTCCAGGCGTTGTTCAAATTCCCGAGCCCGGTCTCCCGCAAAAACAAGATGGGTATGGCAATCGATAAGCCCGGGTAGCAGAAGCCCGCCACCACAGTCAACGGACTCCTGAATCAACTGATCGGCTTTAGCAGGGATCAAATTTGAGAGCACGCTATTTCTTTCACCAACCGCAACGATCCTGTCGCCATCGGTCAGCACAGCGCCGTCGTTGATGATCTGTTGCCCAGGGACTGGATCACTCATGGGTGCAATCCGGGCGTTTTCCCAAAGAATCAAGTTTGGCTACCCAAATCAAGTTCGGCGAAATACTCACCACAAATCTGGTGATGAATAATCTCAAAATCCTCGCCGGGCGAGCGGTCCTTATCCAAGGGTGGAATATGCGCTCGCACAAAATCATAAAGCTCGGTGACCCCTGCCCCAAAAACAGCCTGCCGCTGATCGAGGGCAACACACCCGGCCAGGGTTTCATAGGTCAACACGGCAACCCCAAGTCTAACGATTTCCAGTAACCGCTGAATCACCGGAACCGCCATCGACATGTAGTCCTCCTGCCCGCCAGAGGTTTCGGACGTCATTAAAGACAACGGCTGGGCTGCCATCCGGACCCGGGCCGTCAGATCAATGCACGCCTTGTGTGCGACCACCATACCCGCATCTAACCCGGGACGAGGTGCGAGCTGTGGATTGAGACCCGTCTGGTTTTCATCCATCATTCGATGCAAGCGGCGCTCGCTAAGACAAATAACATGCGCGGTTGATATCGCTAAATACTCAATCAAATTAACCAGAAACTGGTTATGAAAACTGCCCACCGAGAGCAACGCCGGTGCGCCCTCACCACCGTCGTTAACCAGCATCGGATTTCCGGAAAACGTTTGGATTGTCTGCTCGATGCCTGATTGGACTTGGTCGAGCGCATCGGCATGTGCGCCATGCACTTGCGGAATAATTCTAAGGGAGACTGCAGCTTGCAGTTTGTAAGGTTGAACGGTACTGCCACGCAAATATTTATTCAGGTCGTCGATCACGGTTGAAACACCTGCGCTGGCACCGATTCCAAGCGCAGGGTGAATAGAATCCTTGGGCGATGCAATTGCATCCATCGATAAAGCCGCAACTCGATTTGAAAACCGATGCAGAGCGCTGGCCTGGCGGTGGGCATAAATCGCATAGGCCGGTAGCGCGGTAATACCGTTAATGAGCGCCAAACCCTCTTTTGGCGCAAGTTCATAGGGCATTTGGTCTCGCTCAGACAAAGCGATGGCAGCGGAAATGGAAGCGCCGCGATCATCAAGCACTCGACCCTCACCGATTAGGGTTTGAAAGCAGTGTGCATTTGGAGTGCCGTCTGCTGCAAAACCATGCCCCTGAGATGGAATAAACGGATCAAAGTCATCGTTCAATCTCGAAACGATGTAACGACATAATTGACTGCTGACGCCATCCTGTCCTGATAAAAAATTAACCAGCCGTATCATCATCATCGCCCGGGCAACCGGTCGGGGCAAAGCCGCTCCAAAAGCAACTGCGCGGGCCATCATCATATTCTTTGAAATGTCGTCTCGCGCCTCATCAGACAGATTCGTTGTGCTCATCTTGCCAAGTCCCGTTGTGACACCATAACAGGCAACACCTGAGTCAATTAAGGCATTAAACGTCTCGCGTGATTGATCGACGGCAGCAAGCAAATCAGGCGCGATCTCTAACCTTTCCCGCTCATAGGCCACGGCAGTAATCGTGCCGGAGTTAATATCAGACGATGACTTAATGTGAATCATGTGTAATCAAGAACGGTCCCGATATTCAAACGCTTGGCTTTTTCGAGCATCGCCCATCCGAGGGCAATATCTGATGTTGATAGGCCGCGATGCCAGAACAGAATTGTCTCATCATCGCTTTCACGACCGGCCAGTTCGTTGGCGCATACAGATCCAATCTCTCCGTGAATTGTGTCCCGAGTGACCCTTCCCTCATCGACATGCCGGCGTAGACAGCCAAAGGGTCCAATGAGGCACTGGTCCCAATGATCCACCAGAATCTTGTCCATAATATCAGTGATATTGTCCTCAACGGTGCTCTGGGTGCCATAGGGAATCACTAACGCACCGGGCCGCACCCACTCGGTTCGGAAAAGAGGTTCGGGGGTCTCCAGTCGGGATGCTTCAACCATAATGTCGGCGCCTTCCAAACAGCTTTGCCAATCTTCGGTCACGGTGACCACCTTGCCGAGATCATCAGAGAGGCGCTCTCCAAAACTGTTGCGACTCTCTGGTCGGCGGGAATGCACCCGTATTTCGTCAAAGTCAAACAGGTGATCCAGCAATTTAACGTTCCAGTACGAACTGCCCCGGGCACCAATATGACCTAAAACTTTTGGCTTTGATGGCGCCAGATACTTGGCCCCTACTGCGGTCATTGCGCCGGTACGCATATCCGTAATCGCGGTTGCATCAATAACGGCTCGGGGAACACCCGTCCGGGCATCCATTAATGTCAACATCCCAAATTCTGACGGGTAGCCGAGTTTATAGTTATCAATAAAATCGCCGACCACTTTAATGCCGGCAATGCCGATTGGCGCAATGTATCCTCGAAGCACATTAAAATGACCCCGGAATTCAGGATCCGGGCGTAAATGCATTCTGGGTTCAATGACTGTTTCACCGCGACCCTGTGCTGCGAGCGAGCCCTCCTGAGCAGCAATTATTTCATCTGCCGTCATTTCCAGCGCCTTGATATCCCGGGCGTTAAGATAATGCAGGGTCAGGTTTTCCAAATTTTTTCTCTCCTTTGATCAAGGCTGTCAATTGACATATTTCAAATTAATAACAGAACGCAACACCCATCGACCTACCGTTAGTTTTGGCCCTCAACTGCCGTACAGCGATATAATAGTCGCCGATGACCCGAAAAATCGTTAATCGGATAATGCAATGTAAATCGGTTATCCCACATGACCAACTGATTTTTTTTCCATGAAACACGCGCCGTAAATTCGTACTGCGTCATGTGTTCGTCTAAAAAATCAAGAAATGGCCGGCTCTCCCGAGCCGTCATACCCTCAAACCGTGTGACAAACATCTGGTTGACGTAAAGACCCTCTTGACCCGTTTTCGGATGTCGACGGACCACAGGATGAATAGCAGTTTCGGTGGGATGATCTGGCGCATCCGGTCCTGAATAGCTATGAACCGCTTTGAGCGTACGAAGCATGTCCTGCATCCCCGAGCTCAGCGCTGAAAACGCAGCGATGGTATTCGCAAACAGAGTATCTCCACCGACCGGCGGCACCTGTTTGGCATGCAATGCCGAGACGTATCCCGCCGGGTCTCGGAAAGTCACGTCCGCGTGCCAATCACTACCGCCAAATAATCTTTTTCCTTCTGGCTCTTTTAACATCTGAAGCACTTCGGGAACATCTTCTACCGGAAGCACGCCATCATCTTTATGGTGCTCAAATAGCGGGCCAAACAAACGTACGAAATCGCGTAGTTGCTCCGCCGAGCCCGCATGTGGCTCAAAAATTAAAACCAGGTATTGATCAAATGCTGATTTGATCGTTTCCAGGTTTTGAAACTTCGATGCTGCGGTCCACGAGAGATTCTCAACCACCGCTCCCAATTCTGGGGTCAGCAATCTGAAGTAGACATCTTTTTCAGTTACCAAATTAAATCCTCCTAGACGATTTCCGGCATCGCGCGCATGAATGACATCCTAAAGCTTTTGGTCGAAACGCCCATGCAGATCTCCCAAATGGTGGGCCCGCTTTATCCCGGCTTGGATCTTCGGCTGATCGGCGGCGCCCGCCTTTCTATCCTGGCATCCCTACGCTACCTGATGACCAACGGAGCAATTGGGGCATCTGACGATTCACCACTCATAAGCAGCTACCAAATCTCAGTATGAAGCGTGAGTCCAGGCGGTCTTGAAAAGCATCTCCGTCCCCGGGGTTTACTGATCTGGAAGCATTTCACGGTAAAGACGCTTTACAATTCCATCGGCGAGACCCGCCTGCGGAACAAAAATCTTGGCAATACCTCCCCACCGCATGACGGATACATAGATCTTTGACGCAGGCACGATTACGTCCGCTCGATCGGGACGAAGGTTAAGCTCGACAATCCTCTCCTCCAAAGACAGCTTGCGGATCATTTGGCGTAGGTCCTGCAATTCCTCCAACGTCAGCGGTTTGTCCTCACGCCGGCCCGACATGCTGAACAATTTATTTATATTGCCTCCGCTACCGATAGCAACTAGTTCAGATTGATTCATTGTGCGCTTCTTCACCCAGTCTTCCATCTCTTTCCAGGTATCGTCACTAACGAGCTTCTTGAGAAGCCTGATGGTACCGACTGGAAAAGAACAAGACGACAACGATCCATCAACGGTGGAGAGAGTCAACTCCGTGCTACCACCGCCCACGTCTACGTACAGACAGGCACTGTCAGGGCGAAACCTTTTTCCCAGCTGGTTGTCCAGAATCACAGCAGCTTCTTCATCACCGCTGATAATTTCTAGGTCTATTCCTGCACTAGCTCGGACCAGATCGGCGATGTCGGATCCATTTTCCGCCTCGCGCATAGCAGAAGTAGCACAGGCTCGATAGGCAATCGGCTGGTAGGCTTCGATAAGGTAACGAAATCCCTTCAGTGTCTTTATCAGGCTATCACACTTACTATCTGAGATTCTGCCGTTCAGGAAGACATCATCTCCCAAACGTAGAGGCATCCGAATGAGTGACTCTTTCTTGAAAAACGGCTCTTTCCGTTCCTTTTCCAATACCCGGCAGAACAGTAAACGAATCGCGTTTGATCCGACGTCGATTGCCGCGAAGCGAGAACTATCAGACACCTTCGGCAAGAGGCTACTCAACCAAGTCCACTACCAATGAACAATCTCAGGAGAGTCCGTTTAGAAGTCAACTTGAGACGATGATGCCGGGGGGGACGCGACAAAAACATCCTACTCCAAATTCCCGGCTGACGGACTCACTCTTCCGCCGCTGTCCGAAAGCACTCTCTCACTGGCGTATCGGATAAACAGTTGCTGGCAGCTCTGGATTTCTTCCGGATGCTCCTGCCTAAGTTGGGTATACGACCCATCCGAATCCATCTCCCAAGCTAGGCGGTTGTCCGCCATCTGCATCTTCAGAATCCAAGCAAGTTCTTGGCGGAGCGGCAACGAATCGATTCGCGCCATTACCTCGACACGACTCTCAAGGTTTCGCCGCATTAGATCGGCTGAGCCGATATAAAACTCTTCGTTCCCGCCATTTTGGAAATAAAAAATTCGACTGTGCTCCAGAAACTGTCCAACTATAGACCGAACCGTAATGTTTTCTGAGATACCAGGTAATCCAGGGCGCAACCGACAAGTATCTCGAACGATCAAATCAATCTTTACCCCAGCTTGGGAGGCTCTATACAGCGCACGCACAATATCATGATCTTCCAGAGCATTAGTCTTAAGCCGAATCAGTCCTGGCACCGCTTTAGTGTTGCAAACAATTTCCCGTTCTATGCGCTCCAACAGCAACGGCTTCAACTGCTTCGGCGCTGGAACAAGATTGCCGTATTTTCGCTCTGGATTCAGTCCGGTTGTAAGAAAATTAAACAACTCCGTGACGTCTTCGCCTATTGTATCGTCGCAGGTCATCAATCCCAGATCACTGTAAAGTTTTGCTGTGCCGGCATGGTAATTCCCGGTACCGATATGAACATAGCGGCGCAATCCATTGTAATCCTGCCGAACAACAAGAATGACCTTGGAATGCGTTTTTAACCCAAGCACCCCAAAACTGACATGGATCCCAGCCTCTTCCATGCGGTTAGCCCACTCAATATTGGCTGACTCATCAAACCGAGCCTTCAGTTCCACCACGACTGCTACCTGTTTGCCGTTCTGAGCAGCCTGAATCAGAGCGTTCACAATTCGTGTTTTCTCAGACGTACGATAAAGAGACATTTTGATCGCCCGGACCTTCGGATCACGGCTGGCTTCCACTAAAAAACGTTCTACGGAACTAGAGAAGGAAACATATGGATGATGCAGCAAAATGGAGCCAGCTTCCCGAAGAATATGAAAAATACTCCTGTTATCGTCGAGTGCAGGATGATCGACACCCCGAAAAGCGTCATCCCTTAAATCTCGATAGCTCAACGAAGCTATCTCAGAAAGATCCGATATACGTACCGGCCCCGTGGTCTCAAAAACATCGTCTTCAGAAAGTCCGAGCTCTGCGGCCAGCCACCCGCGGCGGGAAGAATCCATATTCTCCTCGATCACAACCCGCACAATGGGTGCAAAACGACGATCTCGTACCTCGGACGCAATCATCGCCAGAAGGTCACTAACCCCCGTTTCCTTGCGTTCCGTCCTCGCATTACGCGCAACATGAAAGGCTTCGCAGGCAACAATCTCGGCGCCTGGGAAAAGTAAGTCCAAGTTGTTTCGCATAACCTCATCAAGAGCAATGAACTTGTCGTCGTCCCCAACTTTTAAAAAGCGGGGGATACCCAAGCCGATCGGCACTTTGACTCTCGCAGACAGGTTTTCGTTACTAGTCTGTGGGCGGACAGTCACCAATAAGTTAAGGGAGTTATTCGAAATGAATGGAAAAGGATGCGCCGGATCGATCGACTGGGGCGTGACCAGAGGAAAAATATTCTGCAGGTAATAGTCACGCACGACCTCCCGCTCTTCTCCCGTTAGCTCATTGTAGTTAAGTACCCCAATACCGTATTCTTTCAAAGCATCTACAGTCTCGTGATAAAGCCGATCCTTTTCCTGCTCAATTTCACGGACTACGGCACTGGACTCGTCAATCTGTTGCTGTGGTGAGCGTCCATCAACGGTCAGCATTTCCAAACCGGCATCAACTTTCTGTTTCAATCTGCCGATGCGTTTCATGAAAAACTCATCGAGATTCGACCCCACGATTGCAAGAAACTTTAGCCGCTCCAGAAGAGGCGTCCTAGAGTCTTTCGCTTCATTTAGAACCCTCTTGTTGAACTCCAGCCAAGTTAACTCGCGATTGAGATATAAATTTGACTCTGAAAGATCAGCGATATCGTTTCCTTCTCTTGCGACGGATCTAACCTCTGCATCATCACCGAGCATTTCGAGCGAATGTTCAGTACTTGTGGCTATATTCACGCTAGCCCCCGGTCGGTCATCGGTATCACGCACCATTTTTAAATGCTTCATTGAACTATTCGCGTTAACTTGTTGATTTCAAGTTTAGGTTTTGATTGGCTCAAATAAGTGTAGTTTACCTCGGTCAGGTAATAGATTGGTCGATGCCGTCTAGTCGATGAAAACATCACTATTCAAGCGGACTGTAAAGATACTGTAATTAATAATTGGACTACGATGTACGCTCTCAATAGGCTCGCAAACGTCTAATCCAAACCGATTTTTGCTTTTTATCAAGCCTCTCGGCTACCATTCAGACCAAGCGAGACCTAACAATGATAAGCCTCCATCGTCAGTACCCGGCCCTGCTTTTTGCCAGCA
>JADHSN010000046.1 GCA_016776875.1 Gammaproteobacteria bacterium
CGCGCTCGATGCCTATGACGCAAGAAAAGCCGGGCAAGCCATTGAAAGTTTCGTTGACCAACTCAGTAACTGGTACATCAGACGAAACCGGAGACGGTTCTGGAAAAGCGAAGCGGGCACGGATAAACAGTCAGCTTATCTGACGCTCTATCAATGTCTTGAAACGCTGCAAAAACTGATCGCGCCTTTTATGCCGTTTATGGCTGAGGCGATATACCAGAATCTGACCCGGGCACAAAACCCTGATTCACCGTTAAGTATCCACATGGCCGACTGGCCGGAAGCGCATGCGGAATGGCAGGACACGCCCCTTCGTGAAGCCACTGAAATTGTTCAGGGCGTTGTCGCGCTCGGTCGCGCCGCGCGGGAGGAAAGTCAGGTGAGAGTCCGTCAACCTTTGTCCCAGCTTTTGGTCAGGACTCCCACTGAAACCGCTCGCGCAGCGGTCTCTGAGCATGAATCACAGATCCTCGACGAATTAAACGTCAAATCTCTGACCTTTATCGCCAATGATGCCGAGCTGGTCAGCTACCGAATCAAGCCCAATCTGCCCCGACTCGGAAAACGTTACGGCAAACAGATTCCCGCTATTCGAGAGGCCCTGGCAAACGCTGAGGGCAGCGCGATCGCGGGTGCCCAAGCCGAGGGAAGATCAATCACGCTTGAGGTTTCCGGGCAGTCCATTACGTTTGAGCCTGAGGATCTTCTCATTGAAACTGAATCGGCCACCGGATATGCCTGTGCCGAATCGAGCGGCACCCTGGTGGCACTTGACACCACGCTCAACGACGCGCTGCTCCGGGAGGGGCTGGCCCGGGAGATCGTTAGAACCGTGCAGGATGGCCGAAAACAGGCGGGTCTTGAGGTTTCCGATCGCATACGGCTACACGTCGGTGGAGACGAAACCATTCAAAAAGTGATCAGCGAGCACCAGTCCTGGATCATGAGTGAGACGCTCACGACCGAGTGGAGCCTCGCGCCATTGGAGGCAGGATTCTCTCTTGAGAAGAATCTAGACGCCCAAAATTGGCTGATCTCACTAGAACGGCTCACATAATGGGACAGGGATGGGATAAAACCCAACAACCAAAAAATTAACAAAGGGAGATTGAAGGCGAGGGGTCTGCTAGACTTTTTATCTGAAAATCAAAACAATCATGATTAGTATCAACGGAGGCGTCCATGGCGAGTAGTTTTCTTTTCACATCAGAATCTGTATCCGAAGGCCATCCTGACAAAATGGCAGATCAAATCTCAGACGCGGTTCTGGACGCCATGCTGGCGCAGGACAAAAACTCCCGGGTCGCCTGCGAAACACTCGTCAACACCGGGCTCGCCGTGATTGCGGGAGAGGTCACCAGCAACGCCCAGGTCGATCTCGCACAAACCGTACGAGACACCATCACCGAAATTGGCTACACATCCTCGGAGATGGGATTTGATGCCGCAAGTTGTGCTGTGATGGTCACCCTCGACAAGCAATCTGTAGATATTGCGCAGGGGGTTAATGAGGGGGAAGGCCTTGATCGGGAACAAGGCGCCGGGGATCAGGGCCTGATGTTTGGGTACGCCTGCAACGAAACTGACGTGCTGATGCCTTTTCCGATTACTTATTCGCATTTACTGGTCAAACGCCAGTCAGAAGTTCGAAAAAGCGGCGCCCTGTCGTGGCTTCGGCCCGACGCCAAAAGCCAGGTGTCCGTCCGCTACGAAGACAACAAACCCGTTGCCATTGATACGGTTGTCCTATCTACCCAGCATGACGAAGAAATCGATCACGCCACCTTAAGTGACGCGGTGATTGAAGAAATCATTAAACCCGTACTCCCCACCAACATGATCAGCGCAGAAACCCGGTTTCTGGTGAATCCCACCGGACGTTTCGTCATCGGTGGTCCTCATGGCGACTGCGGGTTAACCGGTCGAAAAATCATTGTCGACACCTACGGTGGCTCAGCACACCACGGCGGCGGCGCGTTTTCCGGAAAAGATCCCAGTAAGGTGGACCGCTCTGCCGCCTATGCCATGCGCTATGTGGCTAAAAACGTGGTGGCAGCCGGTCTTGCCGATCGATGCGAGGTCCAGGTCGCTTACGCCATCGGTGTCGCAGAGCCCGTCTCACTCATGGTGAACACCAGTGGAACAGCCAAGATTCCGGAAGAAAAAATAGAAGCGTTGATTCACGAGCACTTTGACCTACGCCCAAAAGGCATTATCGAAGATCTCAATCTACTGCAGCCCATCTACCGGCCCACAGCGGCTTACGGGCATTTTGGCCGTAACGATGCAGGATTTCCTTGGGAACAAACCGATAAAGCGGATGCTTTAAGAGCGGCGAGCGGTTTATAGCACTCTTCTGCGGTAAAATAGCTGTGAAGAGAGTCTAGGGGGGAGCCTTAGACTCTTTCGATATTTTTCAGGCGCTGCCGAGGAGCGTTGCAACGGGTGATTACCCGCCAGGCTCGGAATTACGCGTCTTCAACCAACTACGCTCAGTGAACATGGAGAAGCAACCATGAACGCTGTGATAAAACCAGAGTCCGATCAGGACTTCATCGTCGCCGATATGTCGCTTGCCGCATTCGGCCGCAAAGAGATGGCCATTGCCGAGACCGAGATGCCGGGTCTGATGGCGCTACGCGAAAAGCATGGCACAGATCAACCATTGAAAGGAGCGCGTATTGCAGGCAGTCTGCATATGACCATCCAGACGGCGGTTTTGATTGAGACGCTTGCAGCACTCGGCGCCGATATTCGTTGGGCATCGTGCAACATCTTTTCAACGCAGGATCACGCGGCAGCCGCGATCGCAGAAGGCGGCACACCTGTGTTCGCTTACAAAGGCGAAACACTCGAAGAGTACTGGGCCTACACGCATCGCATTTTCGAATGGAGCGATGGTGGCACGCCGAACATGATTCTCGACGATGGCGGAGATGCCACTCTTCTCGTCAATCTGGGCACTCAAGCAGAACAAGACCCGTCGGTCCTTGATAATCCCACGAGCGAAGAAGAAGTCGCCTTATTTAACGCCATCCGCGAGCGTCTTAAAACGCATCCGGGCTGGTACTCCAATATCCAGGGCAACATTCTGGGTGTCACCGAAGAGACCACAACCGGTGTCAAGCGCCTGTATCAGCTGGAAAAGTCAGGTGACCTGCCTTTCCCGGCGATTAACGTGAACGACTCTGCGACAAAATCAAAGTTTGATAACCTCTACGGTTGCCGTGAGTCCCTCGTCGACAGCATCAAACGGGCAACCGACGTGATGGTCGCCGGTAAGCTCGCCGTGGTGCTTGGATACGGTGACGTTGGCAAAGGATCCGCACAATCATTGCGGGGACTGGGTGCGACGGTCTGGATCACAGAAGTCGATCCGATCTGTGCGCTGCAAGCCGCAATGGAAGGCTATCGAGTCGTGACAATGGATGAAGCGGCAAGTCAGGCCGACATCTTCGTGACGGCAACGGGCAATTACCAGGTCATTAACCATGATCACATGGCCGCGATGAAAGATCAGGCGATCGTGTGCAATATCGGTCACTTTGACAACGAAATTGATTGCGCCTCCCTCGAACAGTATGAGTGGGAGAACATTAAGCCGCAGGTTGACCATGTCATCTTCCCGGACGGCAAACGCATCATTTTGCTGGCGCAGGGTCGTCTGGTAAACCTGGGTTGTGCCACAGGCCATCCGAGTTTCGTTATGTCAAGCTCGTTCACCAATCAGACGCTGGCGCAAATTGAGCTCTTCAAGAATCGCGACCAGTATAAAAACGAGGTTTATGTTTTACCCAAGCATCTTGATGAAGCCGTCGCCAGACTTCATCTTGACAAAATTGGGGTCAAACTCACCACGTTAACTGAAGAACAGGCCGCCTACATTGGCGTCTCGCAAGAAGGTCCTTTCAAGCCCGAGAGCTATCGATACTAAATCTCGGGTCTTCAGCGCTGTAAATAAAAAGCCCCCGAATTTTCGGGGGCTTTTTTTATTGCTTCTGCAAACCTGAACTCATGCCAACAGGCTTGGGGTGCGTTGGTGCTCGAGATGATCGATGCTGTCTTTGATAAACAGCTTTCGTTTTTTCAGACGCTGCATCTGTAAATCATCTATTCGGAGATTGTCAGAAAGCGCGATTAACGCTTTGTCCAACGCGCGATGCTCCGATCGCAATTCTAAAATTCTCTGACTTAGGTCGTTGTCCTGTGCTTCGTTCATATCAGTAGGTCTCCATCAAGTACTCGCTGTTTCCGAACTTTCACTTTCTACGGCAAAACCACGACACCAGAAGACAAAAAGCTTTTCGACGTTCATGTTCGCGACCTGACCGTATGTTTTCATCCTACTCCTTTTACGCTTTGATTTCATGATTAAAAAATGGTCGGATTTCGGTGATTTGACTCGTTTTTAAACAATATTTTCAATTCAAAAATATATAATTACGCGGTATTTTTAATTTATTTTGGGTCATTAATCCAAAATATTTCCGAATTCAGAAAAGGGCATTGCAATGGCAACGTGGGAGAAAATTTTACTGGGCGTTCTCGCACTGCTCATCATCCTGTGGTTTTTTCCAGGGGTTAAAACCATGATGCGTGAAAGCCAGGAAGCGCCAAAAGATTGGCCCGCGGTGATTGTTCCGCTGATCGCGGTCGTTGCTTTTGTTATTTTTCTCATCGCGATGGTGGCATGATGACATCGGATCAAAAAAATAATCGAATTTATTTGAAAGACTATGCGGCGCCTGATTTTCATATTCCGAAAACCGAACTTGAATTCGACCTTAATAAAAATCGCACCCGGGTCCGGTCCCGTCTACAGATCGAGCGCAATGGTCAGCACCATCGTCCCCTCGTGCTGCACGGTGAAAAACTTGACCTCATTAGTGTTTCACTGAATAACCAAAAACTGAATGGCAACGACTGGGTGCGTTCGGACAGCACGCTCACGCTCGACCTTGACACGGATCACGCCGTTCTCGAGATTGAAACGGAAATTAATCCGTCTGCAAATTCGGAACTCTCGGGACTTTATGCGTCTGCCGATACCCTGTGTACCCAATGCGAACCGGAAGGCTTTCGGCGCATTACTTATTTTCTCGATCGACCGGATGTGCTCTCTCAATATCGCGTCACCATGCGAGCGCTCAAGTCGGATTATCCGGTCTTGCTGTCCAACGGCAATTTAATCGAAACCCGTAATGAGGGCGATCATCACACGCTCGTTTGGGCGGATCCACATCCCAAGCCCAGCTATCTCTTCGCTCTTGTGGCGGGGCGTCTTGAGTTTCTGGAGAACCGGTTTACGACACAATCCGGGACCGAGGTTCAGCTCAGGGTCTATGCTCGCTCGCGAGATCTTTCGCAGTGCCATTACGCCCTCACCGCGCTTCGGGACTCGATGGCCTGGGATGAAAAAACCTACGGTCGGGAATACGATCTGTCGCAGTACAACATTGTTGCAGTTGAAGATTTCAATATGGGCGCGATGGAAAACAAAGGCCTCAATGTCTTCAATACCCGGTATGTGCTGGCCCTGCCCGAAACAGCAACGGATCATGACTATCGATCCGTTCGTGATGTGATCGGACATGAGTATCTGCATAACTGGTCGGGCAATCGTGTCACCCTTCGCGACTGGTTTCAATTAAGTCTTAAGGAAGGCTTCACGGTTTTTCGGGAACAGCAGTTCAGTGCCGATCATGGCTCCGCGGGGGTCAAGCGAATAGAAGACGCAAACCTGGTGCGCACCCAGCAGTTTCGTGAGGATGCAGGACCCATGACCCATCCGGTTCGCCCTGAATCTTTCGTCGAAATCAATAACTTCTACACCTTAACGGTCTACATCAAGGGGGCCGAAGTGGTTCGCATGCTAAGTCAGCTTGTTGGCGAAGCGGCTTTCTTTAAAGGGTGTACGGACTACTTCGAGCAACACGACGGTCAGGCCGTGACCACAGATGACTTTGTAAGCGCCATTGAACATGCCAGTGGCGCTGACCTGACCCAGTTTCGACGTTGGTATGATCAATCAGGCACGCCTCGACTTTGCACGCGGGGCAGTTTTGACGCGGAACACAACCGCTACCATCTCTGGATGGGGCAGAGCAATCCGGACCGCTCCGGCCATGATCGACCGCCCCTGCAAATACCGGTCGCGGTCGCTTTATTTGATCAGTCAGGCAATCCGGTTGAAACCGCCCAAAGCGGGAACACCCCCAAGCGCCATGAGCATATGCTCGAACTCAACGAAACCGAGAACACCTTTATTTTCGAAGGCGTTGCCCACCCACCGATCGTCTCACTGCTGCGCGGATTTTCAGCGCCCGTCGTTTTGGAAACGGATCGAAAAGATGCAGACCTCGCGGTACTGGCCGGTCATGACAACGACCCTTTCAGTCGATGGGATGCAGGTCAAACGTTAGCGCGCAAGGAAATCTTGCGATGGATGAACGCTAGTGATGAACCCGCGCTCGACGATCAATTTGTCGGGGCTTTTGGTGAAACCCTTCGGGCCCACTTTGATGATCTCGCCTTTCAGGCGCTGGCGCTGCGATTACCGGACGAGAGTTACTTAAGTGAAATGCTTGAGATCATTGATCCAGCGCGGCTACACCTGGCGCGGCATGCGGTCATGACCAAACTTGCGACACAATTCAAAGAACAATTTTTTGACCACTACCAGACGCTTCAGCCTGCAGGCCCATATCAGCGCAACGCAAAAAGCGCGGGCGAGCGTGCCATGCGCAACCTGTGTCTTTCCTACCTGATGGTACTTGGCGAAACAGACATCACAGATCTGGCGCTCAATCAGCTAAAAAGCGCCGACAACATGACCGATGCGATTGCCGCCCTGACAACGTTAGCCAATCAACCGGGCGAGGCGCGCCATGAGGCGCTTTCATTTTTTGAAAAACGCTGGCAGGACTATCCACTGGTCATGGATAAGTGGCTGCGCGTGCAGGCGATTTCCAGATGCGAAGATACGATCGATCAGGTACAAGCGCTCACCCAGCATCGTTGCTACGAGGCGGATAACCCCAATAAGGTCCATTCCCTCATCGGCGCGTTTGCGCACAGCAATCCGATTCGTTTCCATCGGGAAGATGGCGCAGGCTATGAATTTGTGGCGGACCAACTGCTCAAAACCGACGCTAAAAACCCCCAGGTTGCCGCCCGCCTGGCCTCTGCTTTTAATCTTTGGCGACGTTTTGAACCGCACCGGCGAGAGGGGATGAAAAAAACCCTCGAGCACATCAGCGCCCGTGAAGGAATCTCCCGTGACGTAAGTGAAATCATAGAACGGGCCCTGGCGCCGGAAGATTCGGATCGCTAGAAGTCTCCGCGCCAGGCCGCACCGGCAAGCGAGACCGCAAGGATCAGCATCAGGGTGCCAATCACGCTATCGATCACTCGCCAGGTCATCGGGCGGTTCATATACTTCCGGAGTTTTTTAGCGCCAAAACCCAACGGATAAAACCACAGGGCAGAGGCCAGCATCGCACCCCCCGCAAAAAACGCGCGATCCCAGCCGTCAAAACGGGAGGCAATGCCCCCGAGCACCAGCACGGTGTCGAGATACACATGCGGATTTAAAAAAGTAAGCAGCAGCGCGGTGCCAATCGCCGCGCCCATTGATGTTTGGGCGCCATGAACATCCGTGCCGGTAAGGGTCTGTGGCCGGTAGGCCCGGTAAAAAGACCGCAGGGCGAAAACAAACAGAAAAGCAGTGCCCAACCAGGCCACACCCTGCAAAATATCCGGCTGGGTTCGGATGAGGGTTCCGACACCGCCGGCCCCCAATCCGATCAGCAGCACATCGCTCAAAAAACAAACGGTCGCCACCACAAACACATGCTGTCCGGCGAGCCCCTGACGCAGAACGAAAGCATTTTGCGCACCGATCGCAATGATTAACGCGCTGCCTAGCGCCAAACCCTCGATCAGGGGCATTAGATTCAATGTTCAGCTTCCGTCATAAAATTTCATCCTCAATGATAAGATTGTCCTCTGAAATTGGCTTACCGATATACGCCGTGAATTCAACCAGAAAAACGGAACTACGGCCCTCCAGTCCGGACGCGGTCAATCAATTCTTGCAAAAGGTGCGCAGCACCGGGCTCCCCGTGCGCCACGAAGGACAGGGTCGTTTGGTGTTTGCCATGGATGCCACCGCCAGTCGTGAGCCCCTTTGGGATCGTGCCTGCCATATCCAGGGACAAATGTTCGAGCAAACCGCAGCACTCGGCGGTCTTGAAATACAACTGGCGTACTACCGGGGTTACGGTGAGTTCAAAGCCATGCCCTGGGCCGCGGACGCCCAAATTCTGTTGAAAACAATGACCGCAATACGCTGTGCGGCAGGCCATACCCAGATTGCAAAAGTCCTCAAGCACGTTCTCATGCAGGCGAGGAATGGCCAGCGCAAAATCAATGCGCTTGTATTTGTGGGGGATAGTGTTGAAGAAGATCCTGACACCCTGACCCGACATGCCGGGGAGCTGGGGATGCTGGGCATACCCGTATTTGTCTTTCAGGATGGTGCCAATCAATCGGCTGAAAAAACCTTCGTTCAGATTGCAAAACTCACCCGCGGGGCGTACTGCCGTTTTGACGGATCAAGTGCGGGCCAGCTTCGGGATCTTCTGTGTGCGGTTGCGGTGTATGCTGCAGGGGGACAAAAAGCGTTAAGTGATCACAGCCGCCAACAGGGCGGCGAAGCCTTAAAATTAATTCAGCAACTGGATAAAAAAGGCTAACGATGGTGAGGATCTTCCTGGCGCTGGCCGCGCTGGTCGGGTTGATGTGGCTGGCATCCTGGCTCGGCAAAGCCAGCCCCGAGCAGCGGGTGAGAGCCATCAAACTCATTTTGCTTTACGGCGTCGCTGGCGCACTGCTGGTGCTGGTCGTGACGGGCCGAATTCCCTGGATGTTTGCACTGATCAGCGCGGCCGTGCCGTGGCTACAGCGATTCATGGTCGCCCGGCAGGCGTGGAGCATGTTCAAATCAAGCCAGGGACCCACAGCGGGCAAAACATCAAACGTGGAAACCGCTTTCCTTCGCATGATTCTGGACCACGACAGCGGCGATCTGGACGGTGAAGTCATCAGCGGGCCCTTCACCGGTCGTCAACTCAGCCAGCTGAGCCATGCAGAGCTTCAATCGCTGCTTGCCGTCTGTCGAGCACAAGACGCCCAGTCCGCCTCCTTGCTTGAAGCTTATCTCGACAGAACACAAGGCGACAGCTGGCGCGATGAAAACACCAGCGAACCCTCAAACGCGGCACCCCAAGGACCGTTATCAACCGACCAAGCTCTAAAGATACTCGGCCTCGAAAAAAATGCATCGCTTGACGAGATTCAGGACGCCCACCGGCGTCTGATCCAGAAACTGCATACCGACCGGGGTGGCACCGACTATCTTGCCGCTTTAATCAACGAAGCGCGTGACACCTTGACCGCAGCCCGTTGAAAAACGCTCACCCACGACAACCCGCCCGCCGGCGGCGGAGACTGTCGTGGCCGACCTGGCTGTTGATCTCGCTGCTCTTGCTGGGGCTCGGCGTCGTATATAAGCCACGCATTCTCGACACCCAGCAATGGACTCGCGAACAGGCCTTCGGCATCAATCGCCACTTACTTCGCGAGACGCTCGGCGCCAAAATAATCGAAAACAAGTATCCGAAAAAAATCAGCATTGTTCGTGAGCCGTCTACGTACGAGGCGTCTGTGGAATACACCATCGATCACGAACTGCAAAACGCCGTCGAAACAATATTCGAGCAGTACGGACCGGATTACGGCGTCTTTACCGCCCTTAATCCGGACACCGGCGAAATCCTGGCACTCGTGAATCATCGGCGCCAGTCAGTTGCAGCACAAAACCTCGCGCTTCAGGCCACCTATCCCGCGGCATCGGTTTTTAAAATCGTCACCGCGAGCGCCGCTATGGATCTGGATAAGGTAACCCCCAAAACGGTGATCCCGTTTAATGGCAAAACCACCAGTCTTTACCGCAAAAACGTGCTGGAACACAAAAACAATCAATGGACACGGCGATATACGCTCACCGAGAGTTTCGCCAAATCGGTCAACACCGTCTTTGCGCGGTTGGGTATTTACACGATCGGCGCGGAACCGCTCACCGGCTATGGCGAGGCCTTTGGTTTCAATCGCGAGCTCGATGCCGACTTTAAACTCGCGCCGAGCACCTTGAAAATTGACCCCGAGGACAACTGGTCAATCGCAGAAGTGGCCTCGGGTTACACCCGATCAACCACCTTGTCTCCTGTTCATGCCGCCGCGATTGCGGCCACCGCAATAAACGGCGGGCATTTAATCAGACCCTCTCTTGTTCGCCAGATCATTGCCAAAGACGGCCTTGCGGTTTACGTCCAACAAAACCAGCAACAACCCGTCATCAGCACGCAAACGGCAAACGACCTTCGAGCCCTGATGCAAACAACCGTGTCCAAGGGATCGGCAAAGAGTTCATTTAAAAAATTCTTCCGCGGTGACATGAAAGACGTCGAGGTCGGGGGCAAAACCGGCAGCCTGACTGGCAAAAATCCCGCTGGACGCTATGATTGGTTTGTCGGTTATGCACAAAAAGACGGTCGTAAACTCGCTTTTGCCGTCATGTGTATTAACAAGGAATTCTGGTATGTAAAATCAGCCTACGTGGCTCGCAAAGCAATCGAGCATTTTTTCGGACAACCGTAAAAGCATTAAAATAGTCCAGACAACATCTGGACCGACAGGACCCAAACTTGCAGCAATATCTTGACGTGATTCGCCGCGTCCTCGACACAGGGCAACGCAAAAATAACCGCACCGGTGTCGATACGCTATCGACCTTCAACGTCAACTATCAGATTGACCTGCGCGAAGGGTTTCCGCTGCTCACCACCAAAGAGATTTCCTGGAAGAACATCGTTGTCGAAAACTTGTGGTTTCTGTCAGGCGACACCCGCATTGACCTGTTGCGTAAACATGGCTGCAAGTTCTGGGAGCCCTGGGCAGATGAAGACGGTCTGGTGCCAAGCGCCTATGGAAATTTCTGGCGTAATTATCCCGTGCACACCGATGGGGAAGCGACCTTTAATGATCAAATTCGTTACGTTATCAACGAGTTAAAACAAAATCCCCAAAGCCGGCGGCTGGTGGTCTCGGCCTGGGCGCCCGGCAACGCCCAAACCAGCGCGCTGCCGCCCTGCCACGCGTTTTGGGTAATGAACGTCCAACAGGATTCAAACGGCGAGCCGATGCTGTGCCTGCACCTGACCCAGCGAAGCTGTGATATTGCGCTGGGACTGCCCTATAACATCGCCGGCTATGCGTTTTTGCTGGAGCTGATGGGTCGCTTTACCGGAATCAAGCCCGGATACTTTGGCCACACCTTAATCGACGCGCACATCTATACCGCCAAAGCCGACGGGTCGATGGCCGATTATGATCATATCCCCGGACTCAAAACGCAGCTCGCCAGAGCGCCGCGGGCATTACCCCGACTCGAGATCAGCGATGAGATCAAAGCGCTCGACGATGTAACCGCGCTGCTTGAAGCGGACACCGAATCCCTGTTGGATACTTTTCGCCTGCATGACTATCAGCCGCACCCCGCTCTGCAATTTAAAGTTGCGGTCTAGCGGGTGACAGCTTCCCCCACAACTTCAATTCGCGCCGCGATCGTTGCCATGAATGAAGACCGGGTGATCGGTCGGGACGGCACGCTTCCCTGGCATTACTCGCAAGACCTCAAGCGCTTTAAACGACTCACGACCGGCTCAACGATCATCATGGGACGGAACACCTATGAATCCATCGGCAGCAAGCCGTTGCCCAATCGGGACAATCGCGTGGTGACACGATCAAGGTTTGAAAACGCCTCGTGCTTTCGCTCGGTCGACGACGCGCTCGATCACTGTGACGGTGATATCTGGTTTATCGGCGGTGCCAAGCTTTATGCGGCAGCCCTTTCGCATTGTGATTTCATTGACGTGATGTGGGTTCCCGATCACGTCCCGGGCGAGGATCTTGTTTACTTCCCGCCACTCGATCCGGTCCACTGGAAAGCAGGGCCCAAAAGCCCGCTTGAAGAAGACAAGCGCCTGATTTGTCAGCAGTTTTTCAAAAGATAGCGGATGGACGTCTCCAGGATTTTTGATGCGCTCAACGATGCCCAGCGTGAGGCGGTCGGCGCAACGCCGGGGCCGATGCTGGTGCTGGCCGGGGCCGGCAGTGGCAAAACCCGGGTCCTCACATATCGCATCGCCTATCTGGTCCAGGCGCTGCAGGCCTCGCCGTATTCGATTCTTGCGGTGACTTTCACCAACAAGGCCGCCAGCGAGATGCGCCGGCGGATTGAAGACTTTCTGGGTTTTTCGGTCCGCGGCATGTGGATCGGCACCTTTCATGGCCTCTCGCATCGATTGCTTCGCGACCACCATGAGCTCGCCGGCCTGCCGAGCGGCTTTGAGATTCTCGATTCGGATGATCAGTATCGCGTTATCCGGCGCGCACTGCGGGAAATGAATCTGGACGAAGAGCACTGGCCACCGCGACAGGTGCAGTGGTTCATCAACAGTCAAAAAGAAGAAGGCCGCCGGTCAGCCGCGCTACACGGCACGGGCGATGCCCATCAACAAACCCTGATCCGGGTTTACACCCACTATGAAGAAACCTGCAAACGGCTGGGGCTTGTCGACTTTGCCGAACTTCTTTTAAGCGCGCTGGAACTGCTCGAGCAAAACCAGTCGCTTCGCGAGAACTACCAGCAACGATTTCAGCATGTTCTGGTGGATGAGTTTCAGGACAGCAACACCATTCAATACCGCTGGCTGAAATGCCTCGCGCTGGCCCATGGCCAGATCATGGCCGTCGGTGATGACGACCAGTCGATCTACGGCTGGCGCGGCGCCCGGATTGAAAACATGGCCCAGCTGCAAAAAGACTTCGCCGGCACCGAAGTCGTGAGACTGGAGCAAAACTACCGCTCAACCGGCAATATCCTGAAAGCCGCTAATGCCGTCATCGATCTGAATCCGGACCGCATGGGCAAAAACCTCTGGACCGAAGGCGATGACGGGGAGCCGATACGGGTCTACGGCGCGCTCGACGAGCTCGATGAAGGGCGCTTTGTGATCGACCGGATTGAAGCCTGGCAGCATCTCGGCCGGCGCCGCG
>JADHSN010000047.1 GCA_016776875.1 Gammaproteobacteria bacterium
ATAATGCCTACCGGTCTTTAATGACGGGGAATATGCAAGCGGTGCATCATACGCCATGGCTCGAGGCGCTTGATGATTCGATGGATTCATACCTCAAAAGCATCTGATTTCTGCTGAGAAGATCCCTTCGGTTCACCATAGGCACCCAACATTATTGTTTCTTCACAGGAAACAAATTTTCTGTCTATTGAATTTTTCAACAGAACGGCGTACGCTAAATGTTGGCATCAAACATTTCAGGAATCATTTATGTGCGGAATAGCGGGAGTAATGTATCGCGGTAGCGAGAATTTCGGCACAGGGGAAGCGTTGATCCGTATGCTCGACGGTTGCCAGCATCGAGGACCTGATTCGACGGGCTTTGCACTGTATTCCCCCGAGCCATCCGGTCAGTTAAAGCTCAGATTTTTTATTGATCCGGTGGTGACTGTCGATGTCGACGGCGCGATCGCCTCTATACGTGCCCGGTTACTCGATCTCGGCGCGACGATCGAAGAGGAAGCCAAACCCGGGGACAACTATCGGGTCATGATTCGGTACACCGGTGATGTCCAGAAATTGTCGTATGAAATGGAACACGCGGCGAAAGTGATATCAATTGGCACCAGTCTTGAGATTGTAAAAGATGTCGGCACAGCACATGATGTTGATGATCGTTACCAGGTGAATCAGTTTAGTGGGACTCATGGATTGGGTCATGTAAGGCTTGCAACCGAGAGCGATGTAAAGCCGGAAGCCTCACATCCTTTTTGGGCGACAGGATTTGCAGATGTTGCAATTGTGCATAACGGCCAAATTACAAATTATTGGAAAATGCGCCGCCGCCTTGAGCAAAGAGGCTTTGAATTTACCACCGACAATGACAGTGAATTGATCGCGGTTTATCTCGCTGACAAGATGGCGCAGGGAATAGAGTTGAAGGAAGCGCTTGCGAGTTCGATTGACGATTTGGACGGCACTTTTTCATTTTTAGTTTCTACTGAAGATGAGATTGGCTACGCGAAGGATCGATTGGCGGCAAAGCCGATGATCATGTATGAAGATGATGATCTAGTGGCAATTGCTTCTGAAGAGGTTTCTCTTAATCGACTGTTTCCCGGCCGTGCACTTAATACTCGTGAACCTGCTCCTGGTTCTTTTGCCACATGGTCTCGCTCGATTTAGCGGAGTTGAGTGTTCGTGATGCGAACACTCAACTTCGAAAACTGGGAGAGGCAGGCGAAAACATAGAAGTGCTCAATCCAGACGCTCGACACCATATTGGTGTTGGTCTGACAGCGCCGGTTGATGTGATGGTGAACGGGTCAGCTGGATATTTTTGCGCGGGACTCACGGATCAGGCGAGATTTACGGTAACCCACAACGTAGGGTGGGGCGTGGGTGACAACATGTACTCGGGGTCTGTGGTCGTGGGTGGTAATGCAGGTGCCATTCCTGGGGTTGCGATTCGGGGCGCTGAAATCGTGATCAAGGGGAACATGGGGTCTCGCGCTGGCCAGGTAATGAAGGCAGGCACGCTATGCTGTGTCGGCAATGCGAATTTCATGGCGGGCTATATGATGTACGGGGGCCGGATCATCATATTAGGGGATTCCGGAGAGCGGCTCGGTGAGGACATGTCGAGCGGTGAGATTTTTGTCGCGGGCAAAGTTCAAGATCTTGGCTCGGACGCCATGTTGACGGACATCTCGCAATCAGAAGTAGATTCTCTTTGTGAGTTTCTCGACCGGTACGAGATTAAAGCGCCTAAAAGTTTTTCGAAAGTCGTTAATGCGGGGACCAAGCTTCGATATGGGACGCCTGAGCAGCCGATGCGAAGTATTCCGTTCAGTAGTTTTTCAGGCACGTCTTCTTACTGGAATCCGAAAGTTCAAGAAGATGTCGTGATCAAGTCGCAGAGCGGGCGGTACCGAATTCGAGGTTATGGCGGCGCGCGTCCGCTGCCACACCTAAGCGATATCGGTTTTCGCAAGGATCTTCAGAATGCGGGAAGTGATCGTAATGTTGTGAATAGTGTTGAGATGGCGACTGAGATCGGCGGTATCAACGGGGCACGACCGCTCAAACTAAGTATGCCGGTCATGATTGCGCCAATGAGTTATGGCGCCCTTAGTCGATCAACAAAATATGCGATCGCCATGGGTTCTGCAATGTCAGGAATCGCCGAGAATACGGGCGAAGGCGGAATGAGTGATGCACAGCGTGACGCTGCAGGCCAGCTGATTTTCCAGTGCCTTGGCGGTCGACTGGGATGGAATATTCATGATATGCGTCGAGCAGATGCGCTCGAAATTTACATTTCGCAGGGTGCGAAGCCTGGATTGGGCGGCCAATTAATGGCCAAAAAAGTAACGCCTGAATTAGCGGAAATCCGCGGCATTCCATCGGGCATTGATCTTCGGTCTCCATCAAGACATCCTGATATTTTGGGCGCGGATGATCTGGTGATTAAGGTCGAGGAGTTTCGTGAGGCCACTGGTTATGAAGTGCCTGTAAGCGTTAAGTTGGGGGCGGGCCGGATTCGCGATGACATCAAAATTGCCTCGAAAGATGGCTTTGATTTTGTCGAATTGGATGGAATGCAGGGTTCGACCGGCGCGGGTAGCGCTGAAGTCATCGACAACGTGGGCATTCCAACGCTGTCTGCGATTATTGAGGCTATTGAAGCGCTGGAAGAGATTGGTGCGCGAGAAAAAATCCAGTTGGTATTAATGGGTGGCCTGCGGGATGGTGTCGACGCGGTGAAAGCTTTGTGCCTTGGTGCTGATGCGGTTGCTTTCGGGACTTCAGTGATCGTGGCGGGCGGTTGTATCTCATGCATGCAGTGCCATGTGGGTCAGTGCGTCACCGGGATCGCTACCCAGGATCCGGAGCACGAAAAGCGTTATAAGCCTGAGATCGAGGCTAGCAATATTCACAGATTCCTTGAGAGTGTGCGATGGCAAATCGCCGCACTTACCGACGCACTCGGTTACAGCGATGTTAAAAATTTGAGCCGTGATGATCTAGTGGCCTTAACCCCCGAGGCTGCGGACATTACGGGTCTGCCATATGAACCGGCAGCGGGTCCGTCCGCAATGCGAGAAAAAGGTATTAATGTATGACCGTCTACAATCTTGACCGCATTAGTGTTCCGGTCTCCCCGCCCGGATTTTCTGACGACACATCCGACTTACACTATGTACCGGCACCGTGTCAGGTCGCTTGTCCCGTCGGAACCGATGCACCGTCTTATATTGGTTATATCTGGGAGCAGAAGTACGCCGAGGCTTTCGAAGCGATTACCGCAACTAATCCTTTCAGCTCAATATGCGGGCGCGTGTGTGACGCGCCGTGTGAGCCTGCCTGCCGGCGAGAGAGCAGTGACGGCGCGGTACAGATTCGCAATCTAAAGCGCTTTGTAATGGATAAGTTAGGGCGGGACGCGCCGATCACAAAATATGAAGTATCACGGGAGCAGTCCGTCGGCATTGTTGGTTCCGGCCCTGCTGGATTGACCGCCGCTTTCGAGCTCTGTAAGGCAGGGTTTGCTGTTGATATCTATGAGATGACCGATCGCCTGGGCGGTACCATGGTTTGGGGGATCCCCCAGTTCCGGTTGCCTGCAGGTGTGATTGAGGAGGATATTGAACGCCTGCAGGAACAGTGTTTGGGTTTGACAGTACACCTTAATAAGCCGCTGGGATCAGCGATCTCGCTCGATGAGCTGAAATCTCGTCATCACGCTGTGTTGCTTACGATTGGGGCGTGGTGGGGCAAGCCGATGGGGATTTCTGGAGAAGATCATCCCCGGGTTGAAGATGGCGTCAGTTTTCTTCGTCGAATTAACGCAGGCGAACGTCCGCACATGCCCGAAACGGTTGTGGTGGTTGGTGGGGGAGACGTTGCGATGGATGCCTGCCGAGCGGCGCTTCGCCTTCCCGGGTGTAAATCAGTCAAGGTGGTCTACCGTCGCGGGCCTGATGAGATTCCTGCGCGGAAGATCGAGCTGCATCATGCGCAAAAAGAAGGCATCGAGTTTGTTTACAACACGCTTCAAACGGGAATCGAAACCGAGGGCGACGAACTATTACTTCGATGCGTTCATACCGAGGCGGGTGAGCCCGATGAGGATGGGCGACGATCTCCTGTTATCGTTGATAACAGCGAACATGATATCCACTGTGGAATGATTATCGCTGCAGTAGGCCAGAAAGGCGTTAGCGAAGCTTTGGATACGAACGGATTGATGGCGGGAGATCGCGTCGAAACCGATTTTTCAACGATGCAAACGAGCGACCCCCAAGTTTTTGCTGCCGGCGACGGTGCTTTTGGTGGTTCTACCATTGTGATGGCGATGAATCACGGCCAGCGCGCCGCTTATTACATTAAGGCCGCGCTTGATAACGTTGAAAACCCTATTGCTTACCGTACGCCTTATCGAACTCGACATGTACCGGTTGCGCAAGACCTCAAGTGGGAGCAGCTTGCGCTAGAAGAGCCTGTTTTTCATGGCGTGGGTGAGAAGCCGGAAACTTTTCCGGAGATTGAGGACACCTATGATGAGTCTGCAGCTCGCCGCGAGGCGGCGCGATGCTATCGGTGCGATGCGGAGACGGGTTCCACGGATTACTCGGTTAGGCATCGTGAAGATCTTTTCTCAATGGCCAGAACCCACCCGCAAGATACGGCAAAGCATCAGGCAATGTTGCAGCGCCGGCTTCTGACTCGCGAAAATCCCTATCCGTCAGAGCGCCCCGCGTCGCTGGATGACCTGGTTTTCTTGCCTGCAAATTTATCTCGGTTGGTTATTGATCCCTATCGGGAGGCCTGTCGGATTGATATCTCGCTCTCGCCCGATATCTTATTGGAGCAACCGTTTTTGATAGCAGGACTTGATCAGGCGCCCGAAGAAGTCAGACGATCTGCATGGCAGGCAGCCAATGAAAATGGCGTTGGCGTCGTCAGTCGAACCGCGCCTGACGACAAAGCCCGATGGTTTCAAATACTGGACGCCAACAATATTCCTGACCAAGAGGCTGCCGGATGGATTCAGCCCTGGTCAGACTCCTTGCCGTCAATTGACGGGTCCAACAATGCGACCTTAAAAGGAATTGCGGTAACGCGTTCTGATGATATCAGCGCCGTTCTCGATGTTGCACTCGATCAAAATTATCAATTTCTTTTTTTGGACGCGACGGGCGGGACTGCAGATTGGGCAAGCGAGCTCATGAATCAACCCCGTTTCGAATTATTATCAGATACGGTGATGGAAATGCGTCGTCGAAAAAAAGAAGAAGCGCTGGTATTAATTTATAGCGGGGGTGTCCGCTCCGGAACCGACGCAGCGCGTTTGATTGCGCTAGGTGCGAACGCCGTGGTTTATGGCGTTGCAGCCGCGTTGGCCCTTGGTGGTGAGATTGGTCAATCTCAAATTGACTGGGCGTCTGATCGCACCCCGGGCGAGCGGACGGACGGTTTGAAGTCGATTCTTAATGCCAACGCGGGTGAGGCGTCAATGATGGCGCGCTGTACGGGTAAAACACGCCTTCAAAACCTTGAACCCGAAGATCTTCGAAGCGTAACCTTGGCGACCAGTGCGGCCACAAATATTCCGGTTCCCGGCCATAACGTGACGCGCGCCCGTTTGATCTAATGACCGATCGCCCGACAAGTTCGGCGCCAACATTTGAGCAGGACTCGTTTACGGTAGCGGATAAAGCCAAGCCCCTTGAAGATGCGATTGGTCGGCAGGTGCGTGTCTACCGAACCCAGCTTGGGATGACGATTTCCAATCTGGCTCATCAATCAGGGCTTTCGGCGGGAATGCTGTCGAAGATTGAGAACGGTCAGACGTCCCCGTCGCTTAATACGCTGCAGTTGCTTGCCGCTGCGTTGAATGTGCCGGTAACGGCGTTATTTCGAAAATTTGAACAGGAACGCGAAGCTTCTTTTGTTCGAGCAGGACAGGGCTTGGTGATTGATCGGCGCGGGACTCGGGCCGGACATCAATACCATTTGTTGGGCCATTCGGTGGGCGATCGCGCAACCCTGGTCGAGCCCTATTTAATTGTGATCTCGGAGCCATCTGAGGTGTTTTCGCTTTTTCAGCATGAAGGAGTCGAATTTATTTATATCCTGAAAGGCGAGATGGTTTACCGACACGGGTCTCGGCTTTACCCGATGAGTGAAGGGGACTCATTATATTTTGATGCGGATACGCCTCATGGACCTGAGGAGTTGGGGAAGCTTCCCATTCGATTCCTGTCATTCATCGTTGAGCCTCAATCAGACTCATGAGATAGTAGCCACTATTAGCTGTTTGTTGAAATAAAAATAATCAATTGGAGGAAACGTCTTATGGCAGTCAATCTCGCCACCGTCGCTAAACAAAAAAAAATAAAGTATTTTTTGATTAGTTTTGTTGATCTATTTGGTGTCCTGCGCTCCAAGCTGGTGCCGGCCCGCGCCATTGGAGAGATGCAACGTGACGGCGCCGGGTTTGCCGGGTTTGCGGCGTGGCTAGACATGACGCCCGCCCACCCCGATCTGTTTGCGGTTCCAGATCCTGCGAGTTTGATCCAACTGCCATGGAAGCCCGAGGTCGCTTGGCTTGCGGGCGACCTCGTTATGGACGGTAAACCTGTTCAAGCATCCCCACGCGTGGCGCTAAAGAGCCAGATTGCCTCGGCGGCGAAAGAGGGCATGCGACTGAAAACCGGTGTTGAATGCGAGTATTTCCTGGTGAGTCCAGATGGGATGTCGATCGCTGATGCAAGCGATACCCAAGAAAAGCCTTGTTATGATCAGTCTGCGCTGATGCGTCGTTATGACGTGATTAGTGAGATTTGTGATTGCATGATTGCGCTAGGGTGGAATCCTTATCAAAACGATCATGAGGATGCTAATGGGCAGTTCGAAATGAATTGGGACTATGACGATGCGTTAGTCACCGCCGATCGACACGTCTTCTTTAAATATATGGTTAAGTCTATTGCTGAAAAGCATGGCCTGAGAGCGACCTTTATGCCCAAGCCCTTTCTGAACCTGACAGGAAATGGCTGCCACGCGCATGTTTCAGTATGGGATAAGTCAGGCAAAAAGAATCTTTTTATCAGCAAATCAGATAAGTTGGGTTTGTCGAAAATGGCGTATAAGTTTTTGGGAGGTGTCTTGCACAGCGCAGATACGTTAGCTGCCATTTTTAATCCCACGGTGAACAGCTACAAAAGAATTGACGCACAGGTCACCTCATCAGGTGCGACCTGGTCACCGAATGCGATCACTTATGGCGGCAACAATCGAACCCATATGGTTCGGGTGCCCGATGTTGGTCGATTTGAGATGCGTTTGATGGACGGCGCGGTTAATCCATACTTGTTGCAGGCCGGCATATTGGCTGCAGGTCTTGATGGTGTTGCTAATGACCGAGATCCGGGCAAACCCTCATCTCTGAATATGTATACCGAAGGCCATAAAGCCACCGGAGTTCGGCGCTTGCCATCCAATCTGCTCGATGCCATCAGGTTATTTGAAAAAAGTAAGGTGCTTCGCGCGACGCTTGGCAATGAACTGGTCGATAGCTACGCCAAGCTGAAGCATCAAGATTGGCGTAGTTACAGTGCCGCGATCAGTCAGTGGGAGCGGGACAACACGCTCGACTGCTAACAATCACGCGACAGGTCAGCGGCTGAGTTCACATGAAATTATTGGTTTTTCAGCATATTGATTGTGAGCACCCCGGAATTTTTCGACAGTTTTTTGATGAAGCCCGGATTGAGTGGCACGTGGTCAAACTTGATTCTGGCGATTAGATTCCGCCGCTTGAACACTTCGATGCGCTTTGGGTAATGGGTGGCCCGATGGATGTCTGGGACACGGATGCTTGCCCTTGGCTGGTTCCCGAGAAGGGAGCGATTCGACGCTGGGTGCAAACGTTAAAAAAGCCTTTTCTTGGCCTTTGTCTCGGTCATCAACTTCTTGCAGATTCACTTGATGGAACATGCGAGCGTGCAGATAGACCTGAAATCGGAATCCTTGATGTTCAACTGACGGAGGCTGCCAGAGATGATCCACTTCTGGTGGGAGTGGATCTGTCCCCTAAATGCCTGCAATGGCATTCAGTGTCAGTGACGACACCTCCAACGGGTGCTTTACTTTTAGCGAGTTCGCCAGATTGCCAGTGGCAAGCCATGCGTGTGGGCAGGAATGCGTGGGGATTACAGTTTCACGTTGAGTTGCAAGAGTCTACAGTTGAAGAGTGGAGCGAAGTCCCTGCCTACGCTGACGCGCTTAAAAAGGCTAAAGGCGGAAGTGCGCTTGCTGAAATGAAGCGTGATGCAAGCGCGCTTATGCCAGCGTTCAATCGTAATGCGCGCATAATCTTCGACAATTTTACCGAAGTAATGAGAAGGTCCTAATCTCTCAACGCAAATCATCTACCGGAGACCATTCCGGTCGCGCGAGTTCAAAATCGTCAAAAGTAAAAGCGGGCGATACCGTGCATCCGATCAAGGACCACTCGCCCATTGACTGCATCGAAAACCAGGTATGGGCCGGAACTACCCAGTGATAGTGCTGACCCTGCGCGAGGTCTTTTCCAAGCGTGACATTTTTGATTTTTTGTCCGTCAGACGAAGTCTGCACCTTCATGGCGTCGCCATCATAAAAGTGCAAAATTTCATTTTTAGTCAGGCGGTGCCAGTGCGACGTTTCACCTTTTCCGAGAAGATAAAAAATGAGGCTTGTTGTCTCTCCTGAGTCGCGGAAAGTCTCAACGAAGTGTCCTCCCTCAGGATGGGCAGAAAGTTTTAACGCGCTAATAATGTCAGTTGCTTTTTTCATGAATCAACACTCTATTTTTATTTGCCTCTATCAACAAGAAGGTGTCGGGAGTAATCCCGTGTATATGAACGGTGAATACTACGGCAAGCGAGTTGGTTTCGATCCATTATGAAAGCATTGAATCTGTTTCTGTAGAGACTCGACTCCATAGCGACAGCTCAGGCGATTGTGGGAGTGTCAAGGTCAGACCAGCCGATGTTTTATCTTAAGTCCACTAAACCTCTATGACATACTCAAAACGATAGCGACAGGGATTTAAAGGATATATCCGTGCATTCACTCGATAAACGGTTTCTAAACGAGATCAAACGCGTTCTACCGAGCCACACTATTTTGCTGTCGGAAGAGCAGCGCAAGCCCTATGAATGTGATGGATTGTCAGGTTATCGGGCGTTGCCCGGGGCCGTATTGCTTCCGGATACCGTCGATGTGGTGCAAAAGATTCTTGCACTCTGTCAGCGCTACCAGATTCCAGTGGTCGCAAGGGGTGCGGGCACGGGCTTATCGGGAGGGGCTACCCCTCATCCGGAGGGTGTTCTTCTCAGCATGGCACGGTTTAATCAAGTGCTGTCGATTGACCAAGTCGCGGCGACCGCACGGGTTCAGCCCGGGGTTAGAAATCTTGCGATCAGTGAGGCCGTAGCCGATTTCGGACTTTATTATGCGCCAGACCCGTCCTCACAAATTGCCTGCACGATTGGCGGCAACGTTGCTGAAAATGCGGGAGGCGTACATTGCCTTAAATACGGCCTTACGGTTCATAACGTGGTCTCAGCACAAGTTGTGTTGATGGGCGGCGAGATTCTGGAGATTGGTGGAGAGGCTTTGGATAATCCTGGCTATGATTTACTGGCAGCTTTTGTGGGGTCTGAAGGCATGCTGGGTGTTGTTACCGAAGTTACCGTGCGTCTTTTGCCCCGCCCGATAGCAGCCAAAGCGTTAATGTCGTCTTTTGATTCGACCGAGGATGCCGCGGCGGCCGTTGCCAGGATTATTGCGGAAGGCATCATTCCAGCCGGCCTTGAGATGATGGACAACCCTGCAATTGTCGCGGCGGAAGACTTTGTGAGCGCCGGGTATCCACGAGATGCCGCCGCGATCCTGCTTTGTGAGCTTGATGGTGGCATCGAGGAGGTTGAGACTGACGTTGCAACAGTTTCACGATTATTACTGGATTGTGGTGCGATCGACGTCCGTGTCGCGCAGGATGAATCCGAGCGCGCGCGTTTCTGGTCGGGTCGCAAAAATGCTTTTCCGGCGGTGGGGCGAATTTCGCCCGATTATTATTGTATCGACGGCACAATCCCGCGCAGGATGCTTGGTAAAGTCTTGGCCGGAATTGCAGATCTCGCAACTCAATACCAGCTTAAGGTCGCAAACGTTTTTCATGCCGGCGATGGCAACCTTCATCCCTTAATTCTTTATGATGCTGGCAAGCCGGGTGAATTTGAGCGCACCGAGGCGTTGGGGGCGGACATCCTGCAGCTCTGTGTTCGTGCTGGCGGCACCATTACCGGCGAGCATGGTGTTGGGCTTGAAAAGATTGATCAGATGTGTGTTCAGTTTGGAGCCGGAGAGCTTGAACAATTTCACGCATTAAAGAAGGTATTTGATCCGGACGGTCTACTTAACCCTGGAAAAGCCGTGCCCACCTTATCCCGTTGCGCAGAGTTCAATGCGATGCACGTTCATGGCGGACACCTTCCGCACCCTGAGCTGCCACGGTTTTGATTCGAGGTTGCAGGTGAGCGACTTTACCCAAACCCTTGCGGAAACCGTCCGCGAAGCGTCGGCGAGCGGAGATCCGCTTTGTATTCAGGGCGGGAATACCAAAAAATTTCTCGGTCGGGAGCCTGTGGGTAAACCATGCTTTATGTCGGGCTATGCGGGTGTGACCAACTATGAGCCCACCGAGCTTGTGATTACCGCCAAAGCGGGTACAACACTCATGGCGATCGAGGCTACTCTCGCCGAGGCGGGCCAAATGCTTCCGTTTGAGCCTCCCGGTTTCGGGGTTGACGCTACGATTGGAGGCACAATTGCGTGTGGATTATCCGGACCTGCACGGCCTTACCGCGGCGCAGCTCGTGACCTCGTTCTCGGAATTACCTGTATCAATGGAAACGGCCAAATTCTTAAATTTGGTGGCCAGGTCATGAAGAATGTTGCGGGGTATGACGTATCCAGACTCATGGTGGGTGCGATGGGAACACTAGGAATCATGACTGAGATTTCCCTTAAGGTTCTGCCCACACCCAAGCAAACGAAAACGCTTGTGTTTGAATGTTCCAGCTCGGCTGGGCTGAAAAAAATGACATCTCTTTTTGCTCGTTCGATTCCGGTGACGGCGAGCGCATGGCATGATGACTTTTTGCGTATTCGTTTATCTGGCGTGAAGGACTCGGTTGATGCGGCAGCGGCTGAGCTTGGTGGAGAGTTTGATCCGGATGGGGATCAGTTCTGGCAGAAACTCAAGGAGCACCGACTTGATTTTTTTAATGGACCCGGGTCGTTATGGCGATTGAGTCTTAAACCAAAGAACGAGGTGCTTCCGTTAACAGATCCATACCTGATTGAATGGGGCGGCGGTCTTTATTGGGTTAAAACTTCTCGGCCACCGTCAGATTTAATAAAGATTGCCGCATCTGCAGGGGGGTACATCACGCGGTTTAATGGCGGCGATCGCACCGAGAACCTTTCTGGATTGGGAGATGTGGGTATGCGACTTAATCAACAGTTGAAAAAAGGCTTTGATCCCCAAAACATTTTAAATCCCGGCCGGTTATTTGCCTGAAACATTATGCATGTTGAATTAGCCCGGCAATTTTCTGAGTCTGACTTTGGTCAAGAAGCGAGCAGCATTCTTGGCAAATGCGTTCACTGCGGTTTTTGCACAGCCACATGCCCCACCTATCAAATTCTGGGGGATGAGCTGGATGGGCCACGGGGACGGATTTACCTTATCAAGGAGTTTCTCGAGACGGGTGATTGCACAGACACGACGCGCACGCATCTGGATCGTTGCCTGACCTGCCGCGCGTGTGAAACAACTTGTCCATCTGGCGTCAATTACGGAAGACTACTTGAGATTAGTCGTCCCAAAATAGACCAAACGGTTCCAAGAGACCGGCGCGATCGATTCAAGCGGTGGTTGCTTCGTCGATTGATTGGCGGTCGTTGGTTCTCGATGATATTCCGAATAGGTCAGTCGGTGAGCGTGTTAATGCCGTCGGTTGTGGCAAGGCATATTCCGAAATCACGAGCTGCGGGAGATCGCCCTACGACTCGGGCCTCTAAAAAAGTATTGATGTTAGAGGGCTGTGTTCAACCCGCAATGGCGCCGGTGATTAATGCAGCCGCAAGTCGGGTGCTGATGCAGATCGGTTATGAAGTTGTATCTACGCCAACGGCGGGTTGTTGTGGCGCGATCGATCTTCATCTTGGCGCTGAAGCCGAGGCTAAGGATGCGATCCGCCGTAACATTGATGCGTGGTGGCCTCATGTTCAAACCGGAGATATTGAGGCTATTGTGATGACGGCGAGTGGTTGTGGTGTAACCGTGCGTGATTATCATGAGATCTTGAAAGACGATGCGATTTATCGCGAGAAAGCACGTCGGGTGAGCGAGCTCACTCGCGATCTGTGTGAAGTGATTGACCCCGATAGGATTGATCTCAACGGCGCGTTAAAGGGTGTTCGAATCGCATTTCATTCGCCATGCACGTTACAGCATGGGCAAAAAATAATCGGAAAGGTGGAGTCAATTCTCAGTGCCTGCGGAGCTGATCTTGTCGTGACGAAAGAGAAACATCTTTGCTGCGGGGCAGGTGGGACCTACTCTCTACTTCAGCCCGAACTGTCGGGGAAATTGCGCCGAAGAAAGGTTGAGAGCCTGACTGGCGACATGCCAGATTTTATTGCGACAGCGAACATCGGCTGCCTCACACACTTAAGCTCGGATAGCCCGACGCCGGTCCGCCATTGGATTGAGCTGATTGACCCTTTGAATTTAGAAAATTGAGTCATCCGGTCACATCCACCCCGGGTGGCGGCGTCAGCCAGTTGCAGCCGAAAAGGCGAATTTGTAGCGAGATTTGTCGCGTATCGGAGAATAATCGCTGATAGATCGCACGATAAAAG
>JADHSN010000048.1 GCA_016776875.1 Gammaproteobacteria bacterium
CGTAGAAAATACTGGTGAAGATCAAACTTTGTGTGAGATACAGCGTAAGACTCATTTGCCCCGCCTGTGCCAGTAGGGTGAGTAATCTAGGTTGAGCCTTGATTGCGACCCACCACTGAATGGTAAAGAACCACGCGCTGATGAGTAAGAGTGTTCCCGCGAGGTAAATGGTGTCGCCCAGAAGGGTGATCCAGGGTGAAGCCTGAGAATAATAAAAGGCCGAGTAACCGGTCTTGAGCGAAAGGTATCGTTCGGCGATCATCATCAAGATGCCAAGCATCCAGAAAATAATGACGTTGCGCGTCATCATTCGACAAAATGAGTGATCGACGCGCCAGACGCCGGTTCGGGCAAGAAGATAACCGACCAGAAATAATCCGAGTACGACAAATCCCGAATCTGGATATTGATAGTCAACCCAGAACTGTTCAGGAATATATTGAAAGTGATAACCCATGGTCTCAATCAGAGTATCTGAAGCATAAATATCATCCGTGCTGTCTTCAGTCAGCCAGTCCTTTGCCTGCGCGACGGACTCAGGCTGTAAATCAGCGTCTCGATCAGGGTGGAAAAAATGTCCCACGGGAAAGCTCAGGCACAGAAAAAATATAGCTACGATTAAATATTTAGTGGGTAGGCGAAATAAAACCAGCATCAGTAGTGCGAGCTCTGCGTAAAGCATCAGGATATCGCCATCAAAAAACAAGGCATGAAAACAGCCGAATACAAAAAGAATACCAAAGCGGCGTAAGGATTTTGAAATACTTGAGTCTTTTGATTGGGTAAAGAAAAAGAAACCCATTCCAAAAAGAATGCTGTACAAGCCCCAGAATTTTGATTCAAAGAAGATGTATTTAAAGTGCCATGAGGCCTGGTCTATCGGGCTTGACCAGGCGATGGAATCAGCACCAAAACTAAAAAGATTGACATATAAAATTCCAAAAAGCGCGATGCCTCGCATCACATCCAGAACGAGTAGTCGATCGGAGGTAGCGTCAGTTTTGTAACTCATTTTATGATGAACAAAATTCGGAAAGGCATAGTTTTCTGTAATGATTCGTTGTGACCTGGAAGCTTTTGTTGCGCTTAATATAGCGGGCTTAGATTAGTATCTGATAGGCACAAGCGCAATTAAGTCGTTGAGTGAGGAACAACACGGTAAGTGAACTATCGAAAAATTTGTCGAGAAATTTAATGAATAAACGAATTAGTGTTTTTTGCGGGTCAAAAATGGGTGATCGCCCCAATTATCATATGGCGGCGATTGATCTTGGCCGGTCACTGGCAACCAACCAGTTTGGTCTTGTTTATGGAGGCGCGTCTATTGGTCTGATGGGTGCCGTTGCAGACGCGGCTCTAGATGCAGGCGGTCATGTCATTGGCGTTATTCCGAAGAATTTAGAAGAAAAAGAAATTGCGCATCCCAAGCTCTCGGAACTTCGTGTAGTGGACGACATGCATGCCCGGAAGGCTTTAATGGCCGATCTTGCTGACGGCTTTATTGCTTTGCCTGGGGGGATTGGAACAATGGAAGAACTATTCGAAGTTTGGACATGGTCAAATCTTCGCATTCATCGGAAACCTTGTGTGCTGCTTAATGTCGATGGCTACTACGATGATTTGCTGAAATTTTTAGATAAAATGAAAACCGCAGGATTTATAAAGGATCAGGGCCGTTCTATTCTGCGAACCGCTGAGAGCGTGGCCGAAGCGATCGAGGCGTTAGAGGATTGATAAACTGGGCATCAAATGATGCCTGTCTGGAACGACTATTAATGAATTAGTACTATGATGATGCGCTCGCTAGAGCGCAGGGGGCGCGTTGGAGAATTTATGGGATCAGGGGCAAGCCGATTCGCTTGTCAATAATTTGCTTTCACTTCGGGTGTACTCGTCACGCTTGATAGGACGGGACTCAACGCTTGTGCTGCATGGGGGCGGAAACACCTCGGTTAAAAGTGAATACACAGATATTTTTGGGGCTTCCCATGACGTGCTTTATGTCAAGGGAAGTGGTTGGGATCTAGCGACCATCGAGGCTGAGGGGTTCGCGCCTGTGAAAATGGAAACGCTTTTAGCACTCTCTGAGCTCGAATCCCTTAGTGATGCGGATATGGTCCGCGCTCAACGTGCGGCGATGATGGATCCGTCGGCACCGACGCCCTCCGTCGAGGCTATTCTTCATGCCCTGATTCCTTTTCGCTTTGTTGATCATTCGCACTCAGATGCCGTTGTTACGCTAAGTAATACGCCCAACGGTGAAGCGGAAATTCGAGCGCTTTATGGTGATCGTGTGCTCATTGTGCCGTATGTGATGCCGGGCTTTGTGCTCGCCAAAGAAGTAAAAAAAATGACAGAGGGCATTGACTGGTCACAATTAGAAGGCATGGTGCTTTTGCATCACGGAATTTTTAGCTTCGCCGATGAAGCCCGTGATAGCTACGGCCGAATGATTGATCTTGTCAGTCTTGCAGAAAACGCGCTGCCGACTCGTGTTGCGGTTACAGCAGCTTCATCGAATCCCGTACGGCCACTCGATATTGCGACGCTTCGTAAAGCGGTCAGCCGAGAAATGGACAGGCCAATGCTAACGGCTTTTGATAACAGTGCGGTTTGCAAAGAGTTTTCGGACCGATGTGATGTGAGTGATGTCGCCACCCGGGGCCCCCTCACGCCAGATCATGTTATTCGAACAAAACGTGTGCCTTTAATAGTGGGGGAGGATATTGCGCAATCAGTCGAGTATTTTGCGCAGGAGTATCAAGCGTACTTTGAACGTTATACCGATGGGACGCAATCTCGCTTGGATCGTGCACCAAGGTGGGCGGTATTGCCGGGCAAGGGTCTGGCCGTGTTTGGCGCAAAGATGAAGGATATTAAGGTAGTAAGGGATATTGTCTCGCATACCGTCACGGCAATTGAGAGCGCGGAACAGCATGGCGGATGGCGTGCATTGCCCGAGCAAGATATTTTTGATGTTGAGTATTGGGAGCTCGAGCAGGCGAAGTTAGGAAAAAGCCAGCAGCGGGGTATTTTCCAAGGACGCTCTGCAGTGGTGACGGGTGGTGCAAGCGGGATTGGATACGCCTGTGCGGTCGCGCTTGCGGATGGCGGAGCCGTTGTCACTGTGATTGATAAAAATCCTGAGGTCGTGGATTTATTCGAGTCGGAAGAGATAAGGGGTATCTCGTGTGATGTAACCGACGTGGAGGCGATACGGGCTTCGCTATGCGAGGTTGTGACATCGACGGGCGGACTTGATATTCTGGTCAGCAATGCAGGCGTGTTTTCGGCGAGCAACTATGTTGCGGATATGCCGGAGGCAGAATGGCAACGGTCAATTGATATAAACCTGACAGGTGCGATGCGTATCATTCGGGAGAGTATTCCCTATTTAAAATTGGGTTGGGATCCTTCAATTGTTATTGTTGGCTCAAAGAATGTGCCAGCGCCTGGACCCGCTGCGAGCGCTTATTCAGTCGCAAAAGCAGGACTTAACCAGTTGGCCCGTGTTTTGGCTCTGGAGCTTGCAAGCGAGGGTATTCGAGTGAACACCGTACATCCCAATGCTGTGTTTGATACCGCGATTTGGACTCCGGAAGTATTGGAAAGTCGTGCGGCGCACTATGGCATGAGTGTGGATGAGTATCGAAAAAATAATCTGCTTAACAGAGAGGTCTGTTCTGCTGATGTTGCGCGCTTGGTTTGTGCAATGGTAGGGGATGCTTTTCGATGCACGACTGGCGCCCAAGTTTCGATAGACGGCGGAAATGAGCGTGTTATTTAATGTTAGGATTTGCTTTCTATCGGCAAACGAAGCTATGTTGAGATGAGCTCACTTCGAAAACACTTCGAGCAGATCTTGGAACCTGCTGGCATCCAGATTAATGGCTCTAATCCCTGGGATATCACGGTTCACAACGAGCAACTGTTTTCACGAATTTCGCGTGACGGTACGTTGGGTCTAGGCGAGGCTTATATGGATGGCTGGTGGGACTGCGAGTCGATCGACGAGATGATTACCCGCAGCTTTCGGACGGGATTGGAAGACAAGATTCGAAGTAATTTAAAATTTTTTATCTACTTGATCGGTTTCCGATTAATGAACCGCCAGAGTGAGTCAAGAGCGTTCCAGGTTGCGGAGCAGCATTACGATATCGGCAATGATATCTTCGAGCGAATGCTGGATAAACATATGAATTACAGCTGCGGTTTCTGGGAGAGCGCAAATTGCCTAGAAGACGCGCAGATTGCCAAAATGGAGATGATCTGTGAAAAATTACAGCTTGAGCGCGGTATGAAGGTGCTCGAGATCGGGAGCGGTTGGGGCGCGCTCGCCCGATGGATGTCTCAGCGCTACGGTGTGAGCGTAACGGGTGTCACAGTCTCGAAGGAACAGGCAAAACTGGCGCGTAGTCGCTGTGCGGGTCTACCGGTCTCCATTGAGCTTGCGGATTATCGCACCCTTAACGGTGAATACGACCGGATCGTGTCAGTCGGCATGTTTGAACACGTGGGGCAAAAAAATTATCGAACGTATTTTGCCAAAGCTAGATCCTTATTGAAGGATCAAGGTCTTTTTCTGCTGCATACTATTGGCGCCGGTCGTGAGGGATTTGCGACTGATCGATGGATTGAGAAATACATTTTTCCAAATGGTGTTCTACCACCTGCTGATGCACTTGCAAAAAACGCCGGTGAATTTTTCACGATCGAGGATTGGCATAATTTTGGGGCTGATTATGACCCCACGCTCATGGCTTGGTACAAAAACTTTAATCGATCATGGATTGATCTAAAGGCAAGCTACAGCGACCGGTTTAAGCGAATGTTCGACTACTACCTATTGGTGTCTGCAGGATCATTTCGATCTCGAGAAAATCATCTTTGGCAGTTGGTGCTTTCGGCAGGCGGCATTGCCGGCGGTTATCGTCCATCAAGATGGTCGGCGTCTGCCGAATGAGTCTCGCCGATCAAAGAGGCGGGTGCGAGGTTTAATTGTTTCTCTAAACGCAGACTGCCATCAGAGCTTTGTCAAAGAGAGTGATCCACCCGCCCAAACCGAATAATATCGCAGCCGATTAATGTTGCGGCTGCGCGCGTATCCAGATTCTCGTGTCATGGAACGCTGCGCCACCAACGGGTGCAGCTGGATCAGCGCCGGTCAATACGTTAATTCCTTTTCCACCAACGAATGCCCCGTTAGGCCATATACTTTCAACAATGACAACGCCCTGCTGTGCCGTGTCGACAATTTCAGTGGCAATTGTAATCTCGCCGCGATGGTTTCCGAGTTGAACAGTTTCACCATCTTTGATCCCAAGATTTACAGCATCGACAGGATGAATCATTGCACTTGGATATTTGTGGCGACGTTTTGAGGTGGGTGATTCAGTGAAAGTCGAGTTGAGGTAGTGACGAGCCGGCGCCGTAACCAACCGATAGGGCATTTCTTTATTCGCATTTTCAATCACATCCCAGTGATCAGGAAGGTCGGGCATTTGGATATCTGTTGGGCCAAATTCCTGGGGCGCGAGCGCACTCCAGTCAGGTGAGAACCTAAATTTTCCATCCGCATGGGCGAAGCCATCAAGATAATGTGAGCTTCTAAAATCAGGCTGGCAATCAATCCACCGTTTTTCCTCAAGTTCTGCGAGTGTTCCCCATCCCGATGACTGCAGCGTAGCGTCAATTAGCGTTTTGGCGTCCATATCAAAACCGGGATGCTTGACACCTAATCGCTCGGCCAACGCACACACGACCTCATGATTTGATCGACAACCCTTGGGCGGGTTAATGATTTTGGGGCCAAGCGTTATATGTTGATGACCGCCTGATTGATAAATATCGTCGTGTTCTAAAAACATTGTAGCCGGCAACACAATGTCGGCCATCTTTGCGGTTTCCGTCATGAACTGCTCATGAACACAGACAAAAAGATCGTCTCGCGAAAATCCCTGGTGCACAAGATTAAGATCGGGCGCGACAGACATCGGATTTGTATTTTGAATAAAGAGCGCGGTCACGGGAGGACCGTTTTTAAGATCGTCCGGATTTCCGGTTAGTACCGCCCCAATTCTGGATTGATCTAGAAGTCGCGTGGCTGGGTCCATCACGTCCAAACCTTCGAGTAATGTTTTATCCCAGTGATAGATGGCGCCATTGCTTTGAAACGCGCCGCCACCATTGTGCTGCCAGCTCCCTGCGACTGTTGCGACCGACAGGGCAGCATGCATAGCGGTGGCGCCATTGCGCTGTCGGGTAAACCCGTAACCTAACCTAAAAAACGTTTTAGGGGTCGTACCGATCATTTGTCCCAGGGTTTCGATTGTATCGGCTGAAACGCCGCTTATTTTTTCAGCCCACTTGGGATCTCGAACAAGGAGATGGTCTTCAAGTTTTTCAGGACAGTCAGCGAAATCCCGCAGGTAATCTCGATCGGCCAGGCCATCTCGAAAGAGAATGTGCATCAGTGCGCAGGCAACCGCGCCATCAGTACCCGGTTTAACACAAATAAACAGATCAGCTTGTTTTGCGGTGGCGTTTTTGTAAGTGTCGATGACTACAATTTTCGCGCCCCGCTCTTGACGAGCTTTTAGCGCGTGCGTCATTACGTTAATTTGGGTGCTGGCTGCGTTTGTGCCCCAAATAATAATGAGGTCAGATTGACCCATTTCACGGGGATCAACACCAGCCAGTTTTCCGGTGCCGGCGATGAAACCGTTCCACGCGAGCGTGACACAAATAGTGGAGTGAAATCTTGAATAGCGCTTGGTGTGACGTAGGCGATTAATGCCGTCCCGCATCACAAGCCCCATTGTGCCGGCGTAGTGGTACGGCCAGACCGTTTCGCTTCCGTGTTGTTGTTCTGCCTTTAACAGTTGATCAGCGACTTCATCAAGCGCCTGGTCCCAGGAAATGGGCTCAAAGTTTCCCAAACCTTTGCGTCCGACCCGTCGCAACGGTTGTGTGAGCCTGTCGGGATGATGAATTCGCTCTCGATAGCGAGCCACTTTGCTGCAAATGACCCCGGCGGTATACGTGTTCTCACGAGACCCGCGAATTTTTCCGATGGTCAATTCATCAATTTTTTCAACTTCTAACGCACACGTTGAGGGACAATCATGAGGGCAAGCACTGTAATGAATCATGGAATTCTAGGCTCGATGGGAAGCTGGTTAGATAGGTTTAATAATTCTTCTAGCGCGCAGGCTGCGGATAATAATCTAGCCTCCTGTCGAGGTGGCGCCACAATTTGTAAGCCCACCGGAAGTCCTGTTGAGGTAAATCCACAGGGTATCGAAATTGCGGGAGCGCCCACGACCGTAAATGCATAGGCAATTGAACACCACTCAATGTAATTTGAAAATTGATACTCCCCAACACGCTCGACGAAGCGCTGTTCGACAGGATACGGCGGCACAATCGTGGTTGGTGTAATGATTAAATCATGGTCTTTAAAGAAGCGTTGTGCGCGCGCGTAAATTTTTGATCGACCGACCATCGCGTCGGTGATTTCTTTGGCGGTCAGTGCCAATCCTTTTTCAACATTCCAGATAATCTCGGGCTTGTAGATGTCACGATGGGCATCAAGGTCAGGACCCAAATCTGCAGCAAAAGAAAACGCTCGAAGAACCTGAAAGACATCCTGAAGTCCGTCAAAATCAGGATGCGCATCAGTGATCGTTGCACCAAACTCACTAAAGCGTTTTGCCGCAGTCTCGCAAATTGCCGCGACCTCAGGGTCGATTGGCGTAATCCCAAGATCTGCCGAAAAAGCGATTCGGGGCGGGACTTTTTTACGTTTTGCTGCAGACTCAAAGGACGTAACAGGGTCATCCAGAGACATGGGATCGATAGCATCATAGCCCGCCATTACGTCAAGCAGCATTGCTGCGTCAATGACGTTGCGCGCCATGGGACCGTCCATACTCATGCGATCGAACGCCAGATTGCCGGGATCGCAGGGGATACGTCCTTGACTTGGACGCAGGCCAACGACCGAGCAAAAACTGGCAGGATTTCGCAGTGAGCCGCCGAGATCAGAACCAGTCGCGAGCCAGGTCATTCCGGTTGCGAGCGCGACTGCGGACCCCCCTGACGATCCGGCAGCTGATAAGTGAGTGTTCCATGGATTAACGGTAGCACCAAATACATCATTGAAAGTATTAGCACCTGCCCCAAATTCCGGGGTATTCGTTTTTGAAAAGATAATGCCACCGGCATTTTCAATACGTTGAACCAGGAGATCTGACGCATCGGGCACATGGTGCTCAAACGCCATCGAACCGAAAGTCGTTTTTACGCCCTCGACCGCCATCAGATCCTTGATTGCGACCGGAAGACCTGCCAGCGGGAGATTTGAAAAGTCATTTTTTTGAGCGTGATCCCGTGCCCGGTCAAAGCAGCGAGTCGGTACGGCATTGACCAAGGGATTCACTTGTTCGATGCGTTCCTCAAGTGCATCAAGAAGCTCGGCAGGATTAATTTCACGATTCCGGAGTAAATCCCGGATTGCGTGAGCCGAAAGTTTAATAAGTTCGTTCATGAAAAATAAAAAGTTAAGTAATATTTAGGTGAACTTGCGCAGGGAAATCGTACTCGGCAACGAGTGTCTCTCCCGTCGCACTGTCGTAGATATCGGTCATGACGCCAGTGGTGACAATGTCACCCGCGTTAAGAGTAGTGCCCAGGTCATTAAGGTGATTCGCAAGCCATGCGATTACGCCGAAAGGCCCCCCGTCAACGTTGTCCGCGTAACCTTGGCGGACCACCTGATCATTGGCCTTGAGAATGACGTGGGCGCCTTCTATTTGTTCCGGCGTCCAGTGAGTGATTGGATCTCCGAGGACGAGTCGTCGGTGAACGCCATTATCTGCGATGGCACTCAGAAAACCCATCAGCGGCCATGAGGAGAATCGACTTTCGACAATTTCAATCGCGGGGATTACGGCATCAATATAAGGGATCACATTGTCGGCGCGCCAGAGCTGAAAAGGCTCAAAATCTTTTGAGATTCGTAGGGCGATTTCAGGCTCAATGCCGACCATGTGCAAATCCGACGCATTTATTGTATCTGGAGACTGAGTTATTTCATTCTCAAAGCAACGACCACTGAAAGGTGAGTCAAGTGCGAGCATTTCACGAGCAGTGGCATTTGTGCAGCCAACTTTATAGCCCGCGGGTCGTCCGGATTGGAGGCTCAGCATGTCGACAAGTTCAGCCTGAATTAAATAGGCCTCGTTTTTATTTGTAGGAATTATGTGATCGGGGAGTGCGGTTAGCGCCGACCCAGGTCGGCGAGCATCCAGAAGTAGTCTTGCAGCGTGCTGAGAACGAGTCATCGCTAGAATGTTTTGAGATTTAGGTTGCTCTAGAGTTTAGCCGAGTATCAGGAGGGAAAAAATCCCCGTTTCATTTTTTTATGGAAACGAACCCTTTTGATCGATATCATTGCGCGCTGACATGATATCGAAGTAATAAAAGTATATGACTGCATCACCCAGCCTTTTTTCGCCGATTAAAATTCGAGACTTAACCATAACCAATCGGGTGGTCATTTCTCCAATGTGTCAGTACAGCGCAGGGGATGGTATGGCAAACGACTGGCATTTGGTTCATTTGGGAAAATTTGCACAGGGCGGTGCTGGCATTGTCTTCACCGAGGCGGCAGCCGTTCAGCGGCGAGGCAGGATCACTCATGGCGATTTGGGGATCTGGTCGGATGCGCATGGACAGGCATTAGCGGCGACCACAGCTTTTATTCGCAGCATGGGGTCAACGTCCGCGATACAACTCGCTCACGCGGGCCGCAAGGCCTCGATGCAAAGACCCTGGCATGGCAATGGGCCTTTAAATAATGATGATCGTGAGCGTGGAGAAGAACCGTGGAGTGTGATTGCACCTTCGTCTGAACCGCTTGGGGAAGGTTGGCTGCTTCCCAGTCAAATGAGTCGCGCCGACATTGTGCAGGTAATTGATGATTTTGCTGCGGCGGCAGCCCGATCCCATGCAGCTGGTTTTGATATTGTGGAAGTGCATGCCGCACATGGATATTTAGCCGCTAGTTTTCTCTCTCCAGTGAGCAATCATCGTCAAGATGAGTACGGCGGGAATCGTCTAGGCCGATCCCGAATGCTCATGGAGATGGTCGAAGCGGTGCGAGCGGCATGGCCGGAAGAAAAACCACTTTTTGTCCGAGTCTCCGCGGTGGATGGAGCGCCTGACGGGTGGTCGATTGAAGATACGGTCTTGCTGGCAAAAGATTTAAAGCAAATCGGAGTCGATGTGATTGATTGCTCGTCGGGCGGAATTCTGGGCGCTGCGACAGCGGCTAAAGGCTCGCCACCTCCTCTTGGATTTCAGGTACCCTTCGCAACCGCTGTGAAAGAGCAGGCCGATCTGATGACCCAGGCGGTTGGATTAATCTTAACGCCTGAGCAGGCGGAAGAAATTGTGGCGCAAGGGCGAGCCGATTTGATTGCGATTGGTAGAGAAGCGCTTTTCAATCCAAACTGGCCGGTTCACGCGGCGCAGGCGCTCGGTGCCGATTCCGATTGGGCAAGATGGCCAAAGCAATATGGCTGGTGGTTGTCTCGTCGCGCTAAGGTGCTGGAGTCAATCGCAGAAAAAAAATCGACTTAATAGGGAAGCGAGACCAGCTTCGAGCGTAACGATACTGAAGGAGGAAAATATGCAGCCCACAGTAGTGAATTCATGGAATGATTTTGATCCACTTAAGCATGTCATTGTAGGTCGGGCTGACTTTACATGTATTCCCCCGTCCGAGGCCGCGACGGAAGCGAAAGTGCCTGAAGACAGTGATATGCGCGGCATGTGGGGCCCGAGACCGCTAGCGACCGTCGAGCGCGCAAATGCGCAACTTGATCATTTAGTTAATCTGCTTGAGAGCAGGGGGGTCCGGGTCGATCGGCCTGAACCGATTCAATGGAATCAGGCGGTGACCACTCCCGATTTCTCAACTGGCTCGATGTTTGGGTGCATGCCGCCCCGAGATGTGTTGCTTACGGTTGGCAAAGAAATCCTGTCGGCACCGATGTCGTTTCGTTGCCGCTACTGGGAGTTTCTGGCCTACCATAGTTTGATGCAACGTTATTTTGATGAAGATCCCGGGTTTCTTTGGGAGCAAGCGCCGAGACCGCGCCTTTCAGACCTTTCTTATCAATCAGGTTACTTTGACGAAATTACGATTGAAGAGCGTTTACAACGAACCGCCTCGTTAGATTTTGTGACGACCGAGCATGAACCCCTTTTTGATGCAGCGGACATTTTAAGAATAGGCAAAGACCTGTTCTGTCAGCACGGCCTAACGACGAACCGACGCGGCATGCAATGGCTTCAAAGGCATTTTCCAGATCATCGAATTCATGCCGTGAACTTCCCTGGGGACCCTTATCCTATTCACATTGACGCCACTTTTGTTCCCTTACGTCCGGGACTCATTATGAACAATCCAAATCGCAGGTTGCCAGAAGAGCAACGAGCAATATTTACGGAAAACGATTGGGAAATTGTGGATGCGGCCCAACCCTCAAATGACAGACCGCCACCGCTTTGTTACTCAAGCGTTTGGCTTTCTATGAATGTTTTGATTCTTGATCACAAAACAGTGATCGTCGAGGAGAGCGAGCACCAACAGGCAGAACAACTCGACCGGCTGGGTTTTGAGGTTCTTCCGGTGGCGTTCCGTGACGCGTATCCTTTTGGTGGCGGACTACATTGCGCGACGGCCGATGTACTTCGAGAGGGTCACTGCGGTGACTACTTTTCAAAACAAGTTGGCGACACTCGGGTCTAATCAAAAAAAGCGTGTGACCTGTTTGTTTGTAATTTAATCGTGGGATTGGCTACGATTCTGGAAGAACAGGACAGTTTTTTAGACTGGAGTTATCAAGTCGGTAAGTATTCCCATTTGAATCTGTTGAAATCACACAAAGTGGCGGATTTGAGCTGGGGCAGTCGAAGCCCAGATCGGAGCGAATTTCAAAGCCTGCCAGGGCCATATGTGGATTATTAAAATGACTGGCAACATCATATCGTGGAATCACTAATAAATTTGAGCGCAACGGTTTCATTTCCGAAACGACGCGAAGACTCTGATTTGAATTTTTTTGCTGCCACCACGCCCAGCCCGAGATCGTAATTTTCGATCCCTCACAAATGATTTCATCGATACTTCCACGATTGTAGGTATAGGGTGGCGCATGACGCGTCCACGATACGCCTCTGATGTTTGCGAGGCTGTCGGTGACTGAGTCCACCGGGATTCGAACGCTATCGGCACTGACAAGCGCGGGCTCCTCTACTTTTCGCGATACCTCAATAATCGCATAGCGATTGAATAAATAATTACGATGCTTATCGTTTAGGTCAGGAAAAATGCCTTTCCAAAAGTCTAATTTTGGAGTCATCAAGACATGGGAGACTGATGGATAACCCCAGCCATTTAGCGTCGCACCTGGAAAGCCGGGTACTTCGAGAATAGATGGACCATCCTTAGAAATCAGTGTGTCAAGCGCTTTGGTGACCCGTGTTGTTTCTCTATCAAAGATGACAGAGGCAGACTGAATCGGGTTATAGCCATAAAAAGCCCATATACCGTATCCTGCGGTCACAGCGACTGAAATCAAACGAAAAGTAGGTTGACGAAATCTTTTTCGAATCAGGCACGGTACCGTCAGAGCGAGCAAAAAAAATAATTCCGGATAAAAAGTGTCTGGCGCTAGTTCCTCAACGTAGGTTTTGAAAAAGAAGTTGATACCCGTAAAGGCTAAAAAAAGCACGACCCAACGATTTAAGCTGAGTTGAAATATGCCGTGAGTCAAGAAAATCAGAGCGGTTACCCACATCAACAT
>JADHSN010000049.1 GCA_016776875.1 Gammaproteobacteria bacterium
CTTTATGAAAGGAAGCGGAATGCCGATCAAGATTCCGGTTGTCGACATGGTTGAAATTGGGGCAGGCGGCGGTTCACTGGCCAAAGTCGACGAGCTGGGGCGAATTCATGTTGGTCCCGAGAGTGCCGGATCAGAGCCTGGTCCTGCATGCTACGGCAGCGGCGGCAAAGATGCTGCGGTCACCGATGCGAATCTGGTGCTTAAACGACTCGATCCGGAAAACTTTGCCGGTGGCAGCATGATGCTCGATCCTGAGTCCGCTATCGGAGTCGTGAAAAAAGCCGTCGGCGATCCCCTGGGCGTCACCACAACAGAAGCGGCTCAGGCGATCATTGAAATTGTCGACGAGAATATGGCAAGCGCCGCTCGAGTCCATGCGGTGGAAAAAGGTGTCGACGTAAAAGAAAGAACCCTGATTGCTTTTGGGGGTGGCGCACCCCTTCATGCAATGTCGGTCGCCCGAAAACTTGGCATCTCAAGGGTCGTTGTCCCAAAAGATGCGGGCGTGGGTTCAGCAGTTGGGTTTCTGCTCGCCCCGATTGCTTTCGAGGTGGTTCGCAGTCGTTTTACGACGCTTGCTAATCTTGATATCCATGCGATCAACTCCCTTTTTGAGGATATGGAGAAAGAGGCGATCTCAACGGTTCGTTTGGGCTCAGAAGAAGGCGCGCTTTGTGTTCGACGTCACGCATATATTCGCTATGCAGGACAAGGACACGAGATAAAAGTCGAACTTCCTCATTGGCCTCTTCAAAAACAAGATCGAGATTCAATTCAAAACGCGTTCATGCACGCGTATGAAAGTCAGTATGGCAGGGGCATTCCCGGGGTGCCGCTAGAAATATTGACCTGGTCTCTTACGGCATCAACCGAGCCTGATGAACACATTCGATCTGATGGCGGCATTTCGACAGACGCTAAGCTTGCGTCAGAAGAACGATCTGGGGTCCGTATGCCGGATAGGGTCATAAGTGAGAGCTGTCCCGTGATCGAGCGACATGCCATATCACTCAATACTGAAGTAAAAGGGCCTGCGATTATTACTGAGCATCAAACAACGCTCATTCTCCCGCAGGGATGGACCCTTCGAGCCAATCAATTTGGTGATTTACGCTCAACCGAAATTTCAGGGTGCGCGACAAACGAATCGACACCAAAAACAGACCTAACGCCGATAAAAAAACAGGTGATATGGGATCGTTTAATCAGCATTGTCGAGGAGCAAGCCCAAGCGCTTATTCGAACTGCCTTTTCTACAACGGTTCGAGAGGCCGGGGATCTGTCCGCAGGCATTTTTGACCTTAGCGGAAAAATGCTGGCGCAAGCCGTCACCGGAACCCCGGGGCACGTCAATGCAATGGCGACCTCAGTCGGCTATTTTCTGGAGACGCTTTCACTTGAGAAAATGCGCCCCGGCGATGTCTACCTCACCAATGATCCATGGAAAGGCACAGGACACCTATTTGATTTCACGGTCGTGACACCTGCATTTATCGATGAAAATCTAGTGGGCCTCCTCGCGTCAACGGTTCACGTCGTTGACATTGGAGGACGTGGTTTTGGCCCCGACGCCGGACAGATCTATGAGGAGGGGCTATGCATTCCCATCCTTCCCCTGTTTGAAGAAGGCAAAGCTTCAGAGGCGATCATGTCTATCGTAAGAGCCAACGTGCGGGAACCTGATCAGGTCATTGGCGATTTGTATTCACTTACCGTCGGAAACGCCGTCGGGTGCGCTCGCCTGATCGAAATGATGAGTGGATTTTCACTTGCAGATCTCGACGAGATAGGCGAACACATTGTTGCTAAATCACGAAAAGCCGTCTTGGATGAGATTGCAGAACTTCCCCATGGCATTTGGGAAAACGAAATGACAGTCGACGGCTATGGAGAACCCGTTATCCTCAAGGCGACACTTGAAATCAGCAAGTCAGGTGTCGACGTCGACTTTACAGGTACATCTGCAGTCTCCCCTTTCGGCATCAACGTCCCGTTAAGCTATTCCCAGGCTTATGCTTCTTTTGGTGTCCGCTGTGTCATTGGATCAACGGTGCCAAACAATGCCGGATCACTGGACACAATTCGGGTTAGCGCGCCAATGGGATGCATATTAAATGCACCGCGACCTCACGCGGTTGCGGTTCGACACGTGATAGGGCAGATGCTGCCTGACGTGGTTCTGGGTTGTCTTGAACAAGCCCTGCCCGGACGGGCCCCGGCGGAGGGAAGTTCGAGCCTATGGAATCCCATGATGACCGGCGGACCAGGTCTTCTCGATGGTGCCGATTATGGTGAGGCAACGCCTTTTTCGGTCACGATTTTTCACTCCGGGGGCGCAGGAGCGAGGCCGTGGCGAGACGGCTTGTCCGCTACCGCTTTCCCATCAGGCGTAAAAAACACGCCAGTCGAAATCACCGAATCCATTGCGCCTGTTATCTTTCATCGAAAAGAATTCCGACCGGGATCTGGCGGTCAGGGTCGCTTTTCTGGCGGTCATGGCCAGATTATCGAGTTATCCCATGCCCAAGGCGCGCCATTTGCAATCTTCGCCCTTTTTGATCGCGTCGATTATCCTGCTCGTGGAAGAAATGGCGGGCAAGACGGTGCGCCTGGCATTGTCCGACTGGTTGATGGACCAACACTGAGCACGAAAGGCAAACAAATTATCCCGGCTGGCGCGCGACTACTGATGGCGTTACCCGGCGGGGGAGGCTATGGCGAACCTTCTGCGCGAGATCCACAAGCCCAAGCACAAGATCTTCAAAATGAAATGATTTGAAGGCTCTCATCCGATCTGAATCAAGGGTCGTTCTCGTTTGAACGGCACCGCGTCAGGATCAGGCAAGTTGTCAATTTCTCTCGCAACTCGATGTCCATCATAAACGGCAGCGGCAATAGTTGATGGTGCCATACAGTCTCCGATCCGTTTTAGACGAAAAGGCAGGGCATCAAGATGCTCCTCTTCTTCACCTGCAAGTGAAAAATAAATTGAACTATTTGGTATTCGAATAGTGACCAACACGACCGCCTGCGCCTGCAGCTCGAACGCTCGGTCAGTTGTATTGTGACTGAAATTTAGCGTCTCGCCGTCTATGCTGGACAACGTGTGTTTTTCGACAATCTGAACACCCTTCTCGGTCAGGGTTTTCTCGATTCGATGCTGCTCCATCGTGTTGGCCGTCCAGCAGGATACCTCTGGGCCGGGCGTAACCAACGTGACGGCCAGACCCCGATCTGCCAACATGCCAGCCAAAATACCGCCCATGTAATAGTGGTCATCATCATAGACAACCACTGATCCCTTTTCCGGTCCGCGACCTGCAATCAAATCATCTGGCGTCCAACAGCGAGGATGATCCTTAACGCCGGGCACTGACGACAGTGTATAACGACCGAGCCCATCGTCCCGCCAGTGAGCGCCCGTCGCGATAAGCACTTCGTCGGCATCGAACTCACGAATATCATCCGCAGTCATCTCGCTGCCTGGAAAGAAGCCCACGTTGTTCATTTTGGCGATCTGGCCTAACCGGTAATCACTCACCCTTTTATAACTTGAAAGACCCGGTAACGTGGCCTCACGTTCAGCACGACCGCCACCGTCGGATTGATCCGCCAAAGCGACTTCATAACCTCGACGACCCAAACTCATTGCAGCTTCAAGACCCGCAGGGCCCGCTCCGACAATCAGGATTTTCTCACTCTCGCCGCGAGTCTCAATTATCTCGGGATGCCAGCCCCGCCGCCATTCCTCACCCATCGTTGGATTCTGTGTGCAGCGAATGGGCGACTGCGTCCAATCGCCACTCACACAGATATTGCAGCCAATACACTCGCGAATATCATCAATCCGCCCTTCTTCAATTTTTTTTGGCAAAAACGGATCGGCAATCGAAGGTCGAGCAGCACCAATCATGTCTAAGACGCCGCGTTTCACCTGAGACACCATTTCATCAGGCGATGTAAATCGGCCAACACCCACAACGGGCTTCGTTGTCAATTGCTTAACAAAAGACACGTAGGCTTCCTGCCCCCCTTCTTCCCCAAAACGGGCGGTAACCGAATCATTAGCCCAATCGCTTACATTGACATCCCATAAATCAGGGAGCTCTGCCAGTATTTCGACCACTTCACGACCTTCTCCATCGCTCGTAATGCCATCAGCCCCGATAAGCTCATCCACCGCAAACCTAATCGCAACGCCACACCGATCACCCACGGCCTCTTTCGTGTCCTCAAGCAATTCGCGCGTAAGACGTACTCGATTCTCAAGCGATCCACCATACTCATCAGTGCGACGATTGTGTCTTCGGCTGATAAAGTGCATGGGTAGCGACAAATCATGTCCCGCATAGACGTAAACAATATCGAAACCCGCATCGCGCGCGCGTATTGCTGCTTGACGATGCCACCGGCGAACGTCTGCGATATCTCGCTTGGTCATCGCACAGGCTTGGACAGGATCAAAACTGTTTACGGCGCTATCGGAAACCCCCAACACCGGTAACCGGGAATATCGATTCGAAACATTATGACCACTGTGGACAAGTTCGATTGCCGCAAGAGAATCATATGCATGGACTTGATCGGCCATTAGGGCAAGACGATTCTGATCACCCTCGTCCCACAACCGGGCCTCAGCATAAGGCAGTACGTCGCTTGAAGCATGAATATCACATTCCTCAGTGGCGACCACGGCCCAACCCCCTTCGGCCTTGATGCCCCGCATCGCGGCAACACTATTGGGCATGTTGTGCCCCATGCCATTGCAATGGGGTACCTGATAGAACCGATTTCGGGCGGTTACAGGCCCAATGGCAACGGGCTCAAATAAAATATCATAGCGGCTATCACGACTCACGGTTCTGTTCCTGTTGATTCTGTTGGGAATTAATAAAATTTAGCTGACTCGATATTCGCTTTTCTTCAGAACGCCGCGCCAGCAACGGGGCTTTTGGGTCAGCGATTTCTCAAAGCGTCGAGCAATCGTCACGATCTTCTTCGCGCAAAGGTAAGCCCGAAATTTTAGGCCGTTATACGAAAAAATTGAAAAATAAATCGGCTGATAGCGCCAAAACGCATAGCCATCCTTGCCAGCAAGACTGGGGCCATGATAGGAGCGCAACGCGTTCAGCGTCTGGGCATCTACCTGAGCGTCTCGGGTTGCCGATTCGAAATGCAATAGCCGAATACCGGGCGCTGTAATACAGCGCATCCCGTTGGCTCGTGCACGAAGACAAAAATCAACATCTTGAAAACTATTGGGAAATGCTTCCGAAAATCCATCCAAATCCAAATACACGGGCTTTCGACAACACAGGAAAGCACCGCTAATCGATGTTGTTTCATGGTCGGCCAAATAACGATGCATAGGATCCCCAACCCCATCAGCACTACGCTCTGGCGCGTAATGCACTGCAGAATCTCGACCCACATTATCCCCGCATGACTGCACGGATCGATCTGTGTTTTGCATCATACCGCCGACACACGCAACATCATCTTCCTGCAATAGTGAGATCACCTCATCAACCCATCCGATAGTTTGAATATCAGTGTCATCGTTCAAAAATACTAGAACCTCGCCCTGCGATACCTGAGCGCCAAGATTGCACTTTCTTGAAAAATCAAATCCCGGTTGGTCAGCTATTGCAACCCCTTTGAGCTCATATCGCGTCAGAGCCTCACGCGCCTCATCGAGATTATCATCATGATTGAGAACCAAAACGACCTCGACAGATGCATCTTTAAGGCTGACGTCTTCCGTGTTGCCGATTGACCGTTTTAAAGCCTGCAAGCAATGGTTGAGCAACACAAGTCGGACACCGTCTACCACTTTGGTTGTGCCCAATCGACATGGAATAATAATCGAGACGGAATAAGACCGAGTTGGAACCAGGCGTGTCCGGTAAACCCCAATCGGCTCTGGCGCTGAGTGGGCATGCCGCTTAAACATGACCGGGCTCACTTCTGCCACCTTGTCCAGCCTGTCAAAATGTTCTTGAACTGCAAGCCGCGCACGATCAATCGCATTAAGATTCAGCTGCTCTCCCACTCGAGATTGCGTCTGCTCCAAAATTCGCCAATGATAGGCGATCTCTTCCACATGGAGAGGCTCCGAGATCTCACACATGCGTAATGCAAGATCATAATCCTGACTCCCCTCGAACCCTTCGCGGTATCCGCCCAGTTTTTCAAAAATCGTTTTCGAAAAAATTTGAAGATGATTGATATACATAAGGGAGCGGAGCAACTGCGGACTGTAATCTGGCTTGTATAGGCGCTGAATTAAAAATCCCTTGGCATCAACCTGCAGCTCATCTGAATAGGCCCAAGGCGATGCGTGATATCGCAAACTCCGAAGCATCTGATGAAAGCCTTGAGAAACAACAACATCATCATGATCAACTGGCGCCAAAAATTCACCGCTGGCCGATGTTGCCGCCGCATTCAGTGAGAACGAAACCCCAGCGTTTTCCCTGTTGTGAAGAATCTGAAGATTATCAAGATCGGCATCCTTGCAACGCTGCAAGAATGCTTTCGTATCATCTCGATCGGTTGCGTCATCGACTAAAATGACCTCGTGATAGTCGTTCGCGGCTTTCAACACACTATTCACACACAGCGCCAAAATAGCTGGATCAGTGTTGTAAACCGGCACCAGAAACGATACTCGCATCAATTCCCCGCTCTAAATCTTTGATTAATTACGGCCGGACAACCGGCCTCTGCCTTATCCGGACAGGATCTGACCCTTATTCTGAAGAGATCACACGCTCACTTCAAATAGGGCGCAAAGGACCCGCGCGTCCTCGAAAACCGTCACGCAGACCTCTGATCATCATCTGAAAATTTTTGATTCGGTTGCCGACAAACAGACCAAATACAAAAAACATTTTAGTCAAACGTAGCATATCAGTGAGTTTCCAGCGCTGGCTGGGATAAGCGCGTCGCCACAGCAACACGCTGTTACGATAAATATAATAGTAGCGGAACGGCTGGTGAACTGGCAGGTACCGCCACCGGCCAAGCCAAAATCGAGCCGTGCGCTCCCCAAGCCCGTGATCCATCAGGGCCGTACAGACCCCAAAAGATTTCCAGTGTGCCGCCTGCGCGCGCAGAAACCATTCCGTATCGAGGTGATCAATAAACAGATCTGCGTCCATTAGCCCAACAGTCTCGAGGGCCTCCCTTGAAAAGAGCGTGCCTGACGAAATCAGCATATCGGCCGGAATCAACTCGGTTTGATGTGCCCCGCAGTAACATCGGGAGAATCTCAATCGCCCAAATTGAACAAAATAAGATGGGTGGCCGACATCGGTACCGAGATAACGCGCACCCACCGCAGCAACACGAATACCGAGCTGACGCTGGTCATTAAGCGCCTGATCAAGATTCGCGACCATGTCATCTCTGGGGAGGCTATCCTGATCAAGTAACAAAACAGCACCGGCACCCATAGCCAGAACGCGACGGATACCCTCATTATGCGCCCATCCCAAACCTTGGTTTTCAGGCACTCCGATGAACTGTGCGAACGGATATTGAGAGACGATTTCCGCGACTTCAGATGAGTTACTGGACCCGTTATCAACAACAAGCAGAAGTTCGACTTGGCCTTGAAGGCGTCGAAATTGGTCCTCGAGCGTTTCAATCTTCGGCTCATAAGTCGTCACGATAGCCGCAATTGCGCTTTGTTTTTCAAAAAAATTATTCATATGCACAACAACATCCCAATCCGAACGGGCTGTTTTTGATGAGTCTCAACAATCTGTGGTTCTGAAGCGGTATCATACCCGCCCTCGCCTTTTAGGATTTTGGCGCTGTACCGCCGTTAATAATGCGCTTTCGTTTCTCCTCAAAACCCTCGATCGGTATCGCTTTCATCGTCAGCGCGATGATGATTGTGCCGTTCATGGATGCCATCGCAAAACTTCTCAGCAGCCGTTATCCGGTACTCCAAATTGTCTGGGGTCGATTTTTCTTCCACCTTTTAATCGTGGCCCCCATCGCTTTATGGCGCTACGGGCCTAGTGTTTTTAGAGTCCCCCGGCTAACGCTTCAAATTGGCAGAGGACTTTTTTTAATGGCTGCGACGCTGTGTTTTTTTGGAGCCATTCGGACCATACCGTTAGCGGACGCCATCGCCCTCATATTTTTTGATGCCGTTATCATCGTGCTGCTTTCCGCTTTTTTCTTTCATGAAAAAGTACCGGTTGGACGAATCATCGCTTCTTTGGTTGGCCTGGGCGGCGTTATTTTGGTCGTACAACCCGGCTTTGGGGAGTTTTATTGGGAAAGCTTACTGGCGCTTGTCGCCGCTTTGTTTTTCGCGCTTTATTTTTTATCTACGCGATTCCTGACAGGTAACACACCTCCGGTGGTGACACTTGCATGGCAAGGCGTGGGGGGATTTATACTGATGAGTCTGCTGGCACCGATCGTCTGGGTGATGCCCAGCTTTCTTGACCTCGCGATGATGGCCGCGCTCGGCGTCATTGGCGCCATAGGACACCTTCTGCTCATTAGAGCCTTCGAGTACGCAGAAGCTTCCCTGCTTGCCCCATTCCTCTACTCCGAAATCATAATGCAGGTAGTGCTGGGATACTGGATTTTTGGTGATCTCCCCAATGACTGGGCTATCGGGGGTATCGTGGTCATTATTGGGGTCGGTATCTACCTATCAATAAACCCACGCAAAGGCAGAAATTCTTAAACTCAATCTATCCGTTTGCAGGAGCAGTCGCATGGAGCGGTACTGATAAGTAAACACCAAACTCCATCGCAAGATCACAACTGACCCGCGCGTGAACCCGCCCTTGCCGGTCCAGAAAGGATTGCTGATCGCTGACCGGGAAAATACCGTCATGCCAAATCCCGGGATGAATATAAAGTCCTTTCGAGCCATCACACCAAAATGCAATCACTTGATCCGGTTTCAAGTCATCTCCGGGCAGGGCAACGGGCACCAAGAAAGGCTTTTGCTCCTTTGGCATAAATAACTGACCTCCATCGGGATGGTAATTCAGGTGCCAGAGAATCACTTGATGTCGCTCACCATTGGTCCGATCAGCACGGGCATCACCCGGGTCATCGGTCGACCACCCTAATACATAGTGACCCGCAACAGCGTCGTTCCGTCCATATAAGACGTCTCCTTGCCATTCGCCATAAAAAGTACCCTCTACCCAGCCACCTTCATCACCGCTATCAGGATCAACCGGTCGCCATCCGGTCGCCGGCCAGCGCACAATCTCGATATCGATATCGTCAGGTCGATCGACCAGTACACCGTACCCTTGCACACTACTGTCATCCGCCGTAATGACGGGCACCGTGTGAAGCGGCAACGCCGGCTTATCAGCAGGCTCGAAAAGATAGTTAGGCGCGTTTGCTATGGTCATTGGACATACCGTTGTTTTTTCGTCGATGTCACGAGAGTAGGCTTCAGGCGTGCCCGCAGAATCTAGTGAGTATCTTCAACTTTTTAATTCTAATCCGTCAAACAAAATTTTTAAATCCAGTCCATCAGATCGGCAAAAAGATATCCGGTGCTCAAAATCGAAAGACCACTGCCCCAGAAAATCATCCAATACTGTTTCAGTCGCCGAGCAATAAATACCAAAACAATGCCGACGATAATTCCGTAAACCGCTGTGAGCAGCATCATGTCATCAGTCACCGTAGCGGTTCCTGCTGCCTCACCGATTCGATAGCGTGTTAATGACATCAAAAACGTTCCATTAATCCTGTAGGCCTTGCCGCAGATCTTGATACTGCCGCGCTAAATACGTCCAGACTACTCCAGATTTCGACTGACTCCCGTGCACGAGTGAGTCCGGTGTAAACCAGCTCGCGTGAAAGTACTTTCGAATCAGTCTCAGGCAAAACCAAAATCACCCGATTGGCCTGGGACCCCTGTGCTTTATGAACAGTGAGCGCATAGGCAGGATGGCATTCCGGCAACCGGTTAATACTCACCGCAACATGCTCTTGATTTGCGCGCTGAAAGACCACTTTGAGATCCGTCATGTTCGTCCCGCCTGTTACAACACCCACATCGCCATTAAACAAGCCCAGCGTCGGCTCATTCTTTGTCACCATCAGTGGTAATCCCAAATAAAACTCTAAGTCGCTTGCTAATGAAAGCGTTCTAAGTTGCGCGCGGACCTGACGATTGACATCATTGACCCCACCCACACCATTTCGGCGAGCACAGATCACCATGACCTGATCAAGCATTGAGAATATATCTAAACATGATGCACCCGAAATCACGCGTTGCGAGAGCTCTTTGTAAATAGGGACAATGTGGTCTCTCACCAAATGTTCTAGTTTCTTTTCTCCACCAGGGTCCACAAACACAACGGCGTCCGAGCGGGGTTCATTGAGAAATTCAACCGCTGCCTGGGTTTGGCCCTCACGAACAGCTGCAGCAAGATTCGCAATTTCACTATGCCTGCCAAATCGCCAGTTATGTCTCAGACTTGTCACGCTGCCAATAGGATGACCTTTATCTGCCGCACGACACAGGTCCCCGAGGACAGCGCCAGCCTCGACGGAAGATAATTGGTCACGATCGCCCAGCAAAACTAATCGAGCTTCTTTGGGGAGCGCTTCTAAAAGACTGACCATCAACGCAATATCAACCATTGACGCTTCATCAAGAATTAAAAGATCACAATTTAACGGCCTGTTGAGACCATGTTTAAATTTTCCGCCGGGTTGCCATCCGAGCAGGCGATGGATTGTTACCGCATCGCCTAAAAAACCCGATGCATCGTCGCCCGCTTTGAGCTCAAGGCCCATCACTTCACGAAGTCGAGCCGCAGCCTTACCCGTGGGCGCACACACCAGCGTCCGCGCCGGCGAAACATCTGTGAGACGCCAAAGCATTCGGAGCGTTCGCATCACAGTAGACGTCTTACCCGTGCCCGGTCCACCGCTAATCACCATGAAACGATGATCCAACGCATTCCGCGCGGCGTTTCGCTGATCTCCAGACAAAGGATCATCGCCGAACAACACATCCAACGTCTTTTCGATCTCATTACTGCCGATCTCGACCGGTATCGGCCCAGACCGGAGGGTGATGAGCGCAGCGAGTCGCCGTTCCAATTCGTAGTATCGATATAGATACAAACACCGATCTTCGGTCAGTACCAAAGGGGCTGGAGATTCACCATCACTGACTAACGGTGAGGTTTTCAACTCTTGGTACCACACCTCCATCTCGGGCAGCATATAGGCGGCGGAATGATGCTCTTCGAAAACACAGCTGCCACCCCAATGTGCAAGCTCAAGCCGAATTTCTCCCGAGACGGCACTTTCGCTCACAAGTGCTGCTGCCACGATCACAGACGCGGGGGCCTGCGAATCCAGCCTTTGAACGTAGTTCGCAAAATGCCAGGCGATGTCGGAAATAAAGCCGCTACCATACGCACGCTTCAGTGACGCGTATGCCTTGCTCATGAGTTCCGCCCGATAAGATGCTGTAAATCTTTTATCAAGGCAGAAGAAGGATGATCAAAAAATATGCCAGCGCCGTTGTGATCAGGACTCACTCCCCTCAAAAACAAATAAAAGACACCACCAAAGTGCTGCTCATATTGATAATCCGGCTTTCGACTCTGCAGCCAATAGTCAAGTGCTAAAGAGTAGATCAGATACTGCATGGTGTATCCCGACCTTTGCATTTCGACTGTTAATGCGGGAGAGAAGTAGTCGCTATATTCACCACCTAAAAAATTGGACTTGTAATCCACTAAATAAAACCGACCGTTGTCCTGAAAAACAAGATCAATAAACCCCTGCAAAAATCCTTGCGCGTTCGCATACCTAAACGCCTCGGTCATTTTCTCTGGCGTTAGTCCATCGGGTAATTCATGCCTTTGAAGTGCCTGCCTCCAGCCCATTTGATCAAAATCGTCGACCGGAATACAAAACGCCATCTCATCAATTCGGGAATTGCGCGCAACATTTCCGAGCCGTAATCCATTTTCGTTGAGTGGCGAACAAAGCACGTCATTTAACATTTGATCGACAACGGGCGTCCAATCTGTATCAAACCCATACTCGACTAGCACTTGCTTGATGGTATCAATGTAACCGGAGGGTGTGGACCCGGCAAAATCAATCAACTCGAAAATCCGATGCAAGCAGGTGCCCGCACGAGGCCCGCGAGGGAAAGTAAAAAACCCGGTTGTGCCGTCAACTGTTGACTTACGGTACCGGCGATCATAATCAGGCAGCGATGAATCATGCCCACTTGTAATTGAACTAAAGCTACTGAGCTGCCAGCTTCGATAAAGAGGCCTCGTGGCAACCCTTGCGTCAACAGAGATCTCGTCAGGTGGGAGATCAAAAGATCCCTTTTGCGTTTCAGGGATCGGCGACACCCCAATGGCGCCTTTTGCCTCGACTGCAAGCTTTTCAAGCGTCTGTTCAAGTTCTTCATCCGAAACTTTTGCAAAAG